>CAYFOC010000003.1:27972-30404 GCA_964344615.1 uncultured Methylococcus sp. | reverse complement strand
GCCACTTCAGGGTGATCTCTCAGAAAACCCTTCACATTGTCCTTGCCCTGCCCGATCCGGTCGCCTTGATAGCTATACCAAGAGCCGGCCTTCTGCATCAACTCGTGCGTAACACCCAAATCGACCAACTCGCCTTCGCGCGAGACGCCTTCGCCATAAATGATCTCGAACTCGGCGTTTCGGAAAGGCGGCGCCACTTTATTCTTGACGACCTTGACACGCGTTTCGTTGCCGATCACTTCTTCACCGGACTTGATCGCACCCAATCGACGGATGTCGAGGCGAACCGAGGCGTAAAACTTCAGCGCGTTACCACCGGTCGTGGTTTCGGGACTACCGAACATCACGCCAATCTTCATCCGAATTTGGTTGATGAAGATGACGAGGGTATTGGATCGCTTGATATTGGCGGTCAACTTTCTGAGCGCCTGAGACATCAGGCGCGCCTGAAGTCCAACGTGTGAATCCCCCATCTCGCCTTCAATTTCAGCTTTGGGAGTCAACGCTGCAACTGAGTCGATAACAACCACATCGACACCACCGGAACGCACCAACATATCAGCGATTTCAAGCGCCTGTTCGCCCGTATCCGGCTGAGAAACCAGCAATTCATCCAGATTTACGCCGATTTTTTCCGCGTACTGGGGGTCCAGCGCGTGCTCTGCGTCAATAAAGGCTGCAATGCCCCCAAGCTTTTGGGCTTGCGCGATCACTTCGAGCGTCAGCGTGGTCTTTCCCGATGATTCGGGGCCATAAATTTCGACGATACGTCCCCGGGGGAGTCCACCACACCCGAGCGCGATATCCAGCGCTAACGAACCCGTAGGAATGACCTCAAGGTCTCGTGTTGCAGGGGCGTCGCCCATCCGCATCACCGACCCCTTGCCAAATTGTTTCTCGATCTGCGACAGGGCGGCGCTCAGCGCCTTTTGCTTGTTCTCGTCCATCAGACTTCTTGACTCCATCAAGCCGACGATTATCTCACAGCCCTCATTGACGGGTACACCCGCAACGCCTATGGCGAAACAGAAATGGGGCCACGTGCGACGGAGATCACATCCCGCCGTATAGCTTATGCTAACACATGAATCTAGCTATCGCTCAACCCCATGAGAGCCTTAAGGCAGGCCCTGCCCTCCCAGCATCCTCGGAGGCGGCGGCGCCCATTCGAGATTCACCGTCTGCCCCCCACTGAGCCGAACCCTCAACATGACCGATCCGTCTTCTTCCTGAGCATCGTTGCTGCCGTACATAAAATCAAAGTAATCATGGTCCTTTCCTAACCACCGTGTGCGCGCCACAACGAAAAATTCGCCATCTGCCACATTAAGAAAGGCGAAGTCACCATCCTCATCGCATCGGGCTGTTCGCGTGGTCGCATAGAACGTCTCAGCACCGGGGAATGTAACGGGAGTCTCTCTTGAATCCATGCGGTAAGCCGAATCTATCGTTCCGTAACGCCCTGAATCCAGTTCATATAACTTTCGCACCCATTCCTTCGCGTAATCGGTTGCCGGCACAAGACTCACGGAACTGTTGGCACAGGTCATGAGCGTTCCACTGGCCAAAGCCACCATGATCCGGCCCGTCACCTGGTTTTTGCCCGCCTTTAGCAATGCTTGCGCCTTAGCCTGGTCGAAGGGCACCGCAATGGGACGGGGGGCCGATGCACGGCAACCTACCAGGGTCGCGAGCAACAAGGCAGCAAGAAAATGGATTCGCATGATTTCCCCATAGACACATGTGAAAGTACGAGCAGGTTACCCCATACCCGGAACTTTAAGTTGTCCTCGAATTCTAACTGAACACCGCCCATGGGCCGTGAACCTCGCTTAAGTCTCCGATGATTTGGGAATAAAAACCATGCAGACACAGGCCATCATCATGACTCGAGAACTCCTCGACTGCTATCGCCGCGACATCAGCAGCCGACATCCCGTTTTTTATAACCGCGCCATCGATTCACTCCGAGACTACATAGAGCGAGGAGGTCAATTCGATTGCGAAGCCACACGTTTGAGCGCCCTTAGCCTCTACAGCTCACTCTCGAGGAACCATTAGGGAATCATCGACTTGGTCTAGAATGGCGATACTCCGGCCGCCGAGTCGCCGAACAGACCTATAGGAGATATCCCGATGCAGCACGATATCGTGACTGAATTCCCCCTGGATTCATGGGGAAATCCCCCGGAACGACCGGAGGAGGGATACGAGTCACTCCTCGAGGCAGGCAAAGTGCTCTTCTTTCCTCGACTTGAGTTCCCACTAAACGAACTTGAGAAACAGTTTCTGGATCCTTCCTGGTCTGATGGAAAATCCAAGAACATCAGCTATCGAGGTGCCGATACGCCTCTTCAAGGCGCATCAGGCAGTGACGCCGACATCAAAGCACTCACCGAGATGGTGGCCCGCTTCAGCCAAGGCGCAGAAAC
>CAYFOC010000003.1:4678-27872 GCA_964344615.1 uncultured Methylococcus sp. | reverse complement strand
ACCCGCTTTGCTCCAAAAGCAAGCAGGATGTGGCCAGGCCAGGCGTGGCTCATGGAGAAACTGCGACTCACCAAAGCCAGACGCACCGAGTATGACCACCTGATGGGCCAACTCCATGATCTTGGAAAATTCGACCTCGAATATCAGAAAACATCCCCTCAGTTCACTCTGGATATTCCACCGGGAGCTACCTGGGTAGTCTTTTCAGATCAGGTCCTCCATGCCGTCATGGCAGGTCAGTTCATGCTCGAACAAACCTTCTATCTTGAACCGCAGCACCTGCAGAACCCTGAAAAGGGGCCTCTCGGCATCCTAGAGCAGATCACCGGCAGACCTCTTTTAGCCTGAAGCTGCTGGATTCGACGCTTTCCGAGAGGGAATCCTTTCTCATCACGCTGCCGAGTACCCCATGATCTCAAAACCCGCCCCAACGCCGATTAACATCCACGAACTGATCAAAACCCGCTGGAGCGGGAGGGCCTTTGATGCTTCGAAGAGGATCACCGAGGAAAACCTCGCGATCCTTGCGGAAGCAGCCCGCTGGACACCTTCTTGCATGAATATTCAGCCATGGAGATTCATTCCCGCTCTTCGTGGCGAAAGTGCGATCTGGCCTCAAGTTCTGGACGCTCTGGCCCCTTCGAATCAAACATGGGCAGATCAGGCCCCTTTGCTGCTGACCGTCGCCCATGAAACCCAATTCCCCGACGGAAAAGCAAACGCATGGGCCCGTTATGACACCGGCGCCGCTGCGATGGCCCTCTCCATTCAGGCAACGGCTCTGGGCCTGATGGTCCACCAAATGGGAGGTATTGATGCGGATCGTCTCAAAAACACATTGAAGCTTCCTGAGGACTGGGCCGTCACGACCGTTCTTGCCATCGGCTACCAACTGACCAGCGACACAGTGCCGGAGGCCCTCAAAGAAAGAGAGTTTGGCGCACGCTCAAGACGACCGGTTCACGAAATCTGGCTCACCCAAGACCCCGCCTCCTAATTCGCCCCTTATTGCACGCCCCCCTTCAAGATGAAATCTCTGACCTCCCTTATCGAGCGACTCCTGACCAAGGAAATCAGTGCTGTCGGACTCTCTCTGTTCCGCATCGCGTTCTCGCTCGTGGCTCTTCAGGAAGTCATCTTCCTGTTCTACTTCCGCCATCTCATTTTTGACCCCATCCCCTATCTTGATCGGGCCTCTCCCGTCATCCACGTCCTCCTACTCGCCTGGATCGCTGTCCTTCTCTGCTTGATTACGGGGTACAAGACCCATCGGGCCGCGATCATCAATTACCTCTTCTGGGTCATCTTCGTCATCTTTACACCGATGTGGCAGGACTTTGATGGCGGATTTGATCAGCTCATGACGGGATCCAGCCTCCTCCTGATCTTCCTGCCCGTATCCAGAAGGCTTGCACTTGACCCGATCAGAGAGCGTTGGAACGCAGCCCGCCAGGATCTGCCCGACACACGCACAACGAAGGTTCCCGCCCTCGCCTATCTATTACCTCTCGGCGTAACGCTCGGACTCCTCTACCTTGATTCGGGGATCCACAAACTATCCTCGGAGTTCTGGCGAAACGGCATGGGAGGATGGTTACCATCGACCATGCCTTACTACATGTCACCCTTGGACATGAGTTTTCTGCTGGACCACCAGTTCCTTGAGATGGCGATCGGTTACAGCGTCATTGCTTTCCAGTTGGTGTTTCTTTTTCTCTACTGGCACCGATGGTTCAGGCTTCCTCTCCTGCTCCTCGGCGCAAGCTTTCATATCGGGATCATCCTGTCGCTGAACGTCTACCCGTTCGGATTTGGAATGCTCGTCCACTATCTCCTCCTGGTGCCAGTGGCGCTTTGGAATCATCTGGAGAACTGGGTCAAGGTCAAGGCGCCGTTGGTCACCGTCTTTTACGATGAGGCCTGCCCTCTTTGCCGCAGAACCGTGATGGTGATTCGGCACTTCGACATTCGGGGTGGCATCCGCTTTGCGAGCCTTCAGAGTCAATACGAAAATGAACCCCGCCTCTCAGGAATCCCTCTCGAAACACTTCTCGGGGATCTCTACAGCCTGGACGCGAGAGGTCGCATGCGCTCGGGGCTTGATACCTATATCTTCATCTTGCGGGCTTTGGGTTACGCAGCCCCCTTGGGCTATCTGCTGAACATCCCTGGCATCCATGCCCTTGCGGCAAGCGTCTACCGTCGCGTCGCGGATCAAAGAGAGCGGCAGACCTGCGATGCCTCCTGTGCCCCCCTGGCTGATATCACTCCCGCTAACGCCCACCCTCTGTCCGGATTTCTCCAGCAGTTCGAAGGGAACCCCCGAAAAAAAGCCTATCGAATCGCCCGCATACTGATCGGCATTCTGATTCTGCAACTGAATTGCACGCTCCACTATGGGATTCTCTATCGTTGGGCAGGCACCCGCGCCAGTGATCCCGCACTGGCGCTACTCGACCAGGCCAGTGATTCGGTCATCAATCTGACGCATGCCTTCCTTGGCATATCACCCCACGCACTCTACCTGCATGATCATTTTGATCACTACAACCAGATTGTCGCGCTGGTTTATCGCGATGCAAATGGTCGGGAAGAGTGGTTGCCCTTCGTCAATCAGGAGGGGCGTCTTCTAACCCCCAACTGGGGACGCATTCAATCCATGTGGGCCAATGTCGCCATTACGTCGCACATGAGCCCCGACAGACTGGAAAAGTTCAGCCGCAAAGTGACGGCCTTTTATGCGCCTGAGATGGGTATCTCCCTCAATCAGGCGAATTTCGTGATCAAGGCCAAGCGGGTCGAAGTGCCGACGCACTGGGAAGAAGGACTCCGCTCGAAAAACCTTTCAGGGCCCTGGAAGGACATTGGAACCTTATCCTGGAACAACGGCATAGGAAGACTCAGTTTGGATTCGGATGCCATTGCGCCCCGCCCGAGCGACCAGAAAGACATGCAGCCGGCGCTGCAAACCTCCCCGCTCCGATAATGTCTTTGGGCGCAACTTCACAGCCAGAGGGTAACGCCCCCTCTGGCGTGGCAATCCACGCCGCCACATCCTGAAGGGGAAGATGAGCGTCAAGGTCACGCAGAAGGAGATGGTATCCATCAGGATAAAACGCCACGCGCACTTCAGGCTTGCCTGACACCCTCTTGAGCATTTGCAACACAGGGTCTGCCGGAATGATCTGGTCACGCCCGCCATAGAGGATAAGCAAGGGCGCCCTAATCGCTGAGACCGCCTCTTGAGCCGTATCCATGAGATCCGCAAGACCGTGAATTGCATCGACCCGTGTCGACTTGATGACCCAGGGATCTCGACCTAAGGCCCGCAACATTTCGATGTTGTCTGATGCCTGAACCTTGAGACCACTCCCCGTCAGTTCAAGATCGGGAAAAAGGGCGTTTACAGACTCCAGCACCCAGACTTGATACCACGGCATGGAATCCCTTGACCAAACCGCGGGCGCCGACAAAATGGCTCCTGCAACGGGAAGTGAGGGATTTGCGCTCAGGCTTGCAATCACGACCGCTGCACCCATGCTTTCCCCAAGGAGATAAATCGGAGATCCGGGATATCTGTCCCGAACGGCAAAAACCAGATGAGCCAAATCATCCGGATACCGATGAGAACCCGCCCAACGCCCGGTAGCGCCAGCCATGCCAAATCCGCGCTGGTCATAGGCGATGACACCAATTCCTCGGCTTTTCAAGAAAACCCCAACGCTATCAAAGGCTCGACCGTAATCATTGAATCCGTGTACGGCCAGAACGATGGCCTTCAGAGGGTCCTCTGCGGGCATTTGAACTCGAACGGGAATCGTGACGCCATCGGAGGTCACAAAGTGCGCCGAACGCAGGACTTGCGGTGCGTGCACCGCTTCTTTTAAGGGCGAGGCAGGCTTGCACCCCACCTGAACGAGAAGGAACATTGCCATCAGCAAATTGCCTATCCCTCGCGCATCCCTCTCGACGGCGATTCCATGATCGTGCTGTGTTCTCTTCATCGGAGATTATTGGGTCTTTGGGTGGGTTAGAATAACGTTCCTATGACGATGCTCCTACATTCAGGAAAGTTACTGACTTTGGAGACACTCCATCGATCAACCGACGCGCATACCGGCTCATGGTAAAAAATCTTCTTCGCTGGCTCTTCAAGATCCTGTTTCGGGTCCAGATCACCGGAATGGAGAATTATCTTCTGGCCGGAGAACGGGTTCTGATTGTCTCCAACCATACGTCTTACCTGGATCCGCTCCTGCTCTGGGCCTTCCTGCCCGATGACGTCACCTTCGCCATCAATACCAACATAGCGCAGCAATGGTGGGTCAAGCCGGGACTCCGCTTCGCCCGGGTCTTCCCGATGGACCCCCTGCAGCCGCTCTCCATCAAGTCGCTCACAAACTACATCAAGGAAAATCGGAAGGCCGTAATCTTTCCGGAAGGACGAATCACCGTCACCGGGGCCCTGATGAAGGTTTATGACGGTGCGGCCGTGGTTGCCGAACACTCGGGGGCCGCGATCCTCCCCATCAGAATTGATGGAGCCCAATACACCCCCTTGTCCAGAATGAAGGGCATTCTCCGCCAGCGGTGGTTTCCCCAGATCTCGCTCAACATTCAGCCCCCCCGAGACATCACGCATCAGACCGGAAGCGATCCACATGATCGGCGTCAACGGATGGGGATGATGCTGACAGACATCATGAGCGACATGATGTTCGAAACCGGACACCATGAAAAAACGCTGTTTGCCGCCTTGCTCGATGCAAAGCGGATACATGGGGGAAGACACAAGGTCCTGGAAGATATTCGGCGCAAGCCTCTGAGTTACAACGGACTGATTGCACAAACCCTGGCATTGGCGAAGAAGTTCACCCGGATGACGACCCGCGGCGAACACGTTGGAATTCTTCTCCCTAATACCAATACCACCGTAGCCATGTTCCTGGGCCTTCAGGTCTGTGGCTGTGTTCCTGCGATGCTCAATTTCGGGGCAGGATATCGGAGCATGGCTTCGGCCATCCGAACCGCAGAAATACGCTTACTGGTCACCTCGAAACGCTTCGTGGTATCCGCCAAGCTCGAGGCGACCATCGAAGCGCTCAGAGACCAGGTCAACATCGTATTTCTTGAAGACATTGGCGAAACCATCAGTGGAGCCGACAAGCTCAGGGCCCTGCTCAGGTCCCTGACCACCTCATTCTGGTTCAACGATCATCATCCCAAGCATTCTCATCGACCTGCGGTCGTCCTGTTCACCTCGGGCTCCGAAGGAGAACCCAAGGGTGTCGTTCTTTCCCACGCGAACCTCCTCGCCAACCGTGAACAGCTGGCAGCGCGGCTTGATCTCAACGCCCAGGACACCATCCTGAACGCGCTCCCCATGTTTCATGCCTTCGGCCTGACTGCGGGTACGCTGCTCCCTCTGTTCTACGGAATGAAGACCTTCCTTTACCCTTCGCCGCTCCACTATCGAATCATCCCAGAAATCGCCTACGACCTGAACGCCACGATTCTTTTTGGCACGAACACGTTCCTCTCTGGATACGCCAAGCACGCCCACCCCTACGACTTTTATAGCGTCCGATACGTATTTGCTGGCGCAGAGAAGCTTCAGGACGACACGCGAAGACAATGGGTGGATAAGTTTGGGATTCGCGTTCTCGAGGGCTACGGCGCAACGGAGACATCCCCGGTGCTGGCCGCCAATACCCCCATGTTTTATCAGGAAGGGACCGTCGGCCGCTTTATGCCCGGCATCGATTGGCAGTTAGAAACGGTACCCGGCGTTGAGGAAGGCGGTCGACTGCATGTCACAGGGCCCAACATCATGCTCGGCTACCTGCTTCCAGAACGCCCGGGACATCTGGAGCCCCCAAAATCTCGATATGGTCTCGGGTGGTATGACACCGGCGATATCGTCCGACTGGATGAGCATGGCTTTGTCACCATCTGTGGACGCGCAAAACGCTTCGCAAAAATCGGCGGCGAAATGGTTTCGCTGACGGCCGTGGAGGAGATTGCCGCTCGTGTCTGGCCGGGTGAACTGCACGCGGCGGTCACGCTGCCCGATGAAAGAAAAGGCGAAAGGATCATCCTGGTGACACAACACCGGGAATGGGAAAAAAGCGAATTTATTCGTGGCGCCCAGACATTGGGATTCAGTGAATTGCACACCCCGAAGGAAATATTCCATGCCAAGGAAATCCCCATTCTGGGCTCAGGGAAGGTCGACTACCCTTCTCTCCAACGACTGGTCGAAGAGACGCTGAACGCATGAACCGAGGTCTTCGCACCCTCGTTGGTGCACAATTTCTGTCAGCCTTCGGAGATAACGCGGTTCTTTTCACCGTCATCTCCCTGACGCTCCACGAAGGCATAAGAGGAAGCTGGTACATCCCCGCACTCCAGAGCGTCTTTATCGTCGCCTTCATTCTCCTGACACCCTGGGTCGGTCGTCTTGCAGATCAACATCCCAAGCCCTTTGTTCTGCTGGGAGCGAATCTGGCCAAGGCTCTCGGCGCCACCATCATCATGCTCGGTGTCGAACCGCTTCTCGGATATGCCGTGATTGGCCTTGGGGCAGCATCTTACGGTCCTGCCAAATACGGAATCATTCCAGAACTGACAACGCACGATAAGCTCGTCAGAGCGAATGGCTGGGTTGAAGGTGCAACGATTGCAGCCATTCTTGCAGGAACCGTCGGGGGCGCTCGCCTGGCCGATTACTCCATCACCATTGCGCTAGGAAGTGTCATTGCCCTTTATTTCACATCGGGGCTCGCGACCTTGTTTCTACCCCGAATAAAAACCAAGCCGATCAACAGGAAAGAATCGGTCTGGAGTGAATTGGGTGCTGCGATGAAAGGACTCCTCTCCAACCAGCGGGTAAGACTCATTCTGATTGGGCTGAGCCTCTTTTGGTCCCTTGCGGCCACTCTGCGCGTGGTTTTGGTGGCTTGGGCACCGGAAGTTCTGCACGCAGGTACCGCGACTAAAATTGCAGACCTGACTTTCTTCATGGCGATCGGCATCGTCATCGGCGCCTCGCTGGTCCCACGCCTGATTCCACTAAATCATGTTCGAAGGGCCCGCTTCCCCGCCTATGTGATGGGCCTCCTTTTTATCCAGCTGGGTTTCGTGACCGACACGCTCATGGCAGAACTCATCCTTCTGGGCATTGGCGTTTTTGGCGGCATGATCGTGGTTCCTCTCAATGCGGCCGTTCAAGAGGTTGGGCACGAATCCATTGGGAGCGGGCGCGCAGTTGCTGCTCAGAATTTCTTTCAAAACAGCGGCATCATCCTAGGCATGGGCCTTTATTCCCTAAGCGCAGCCGAAGGCATCCGGGCGACACCCACCATTTTTTTCCTCGGTGGGCTCATTCTGGTTGCGACCTTCACCATGTCGCGTTTCCTGCCTCCACTAAAACCCTCAAAGCCAAGCAGCCAGAATTAGGGCATCAGCACTCATGACCGTGAACCGATACATGATCCTCATTCTGGCGGCCCTTCTTCTCGCCGCATGCTCTACCGTGACGACACGCAAGAGTTCAGGGGAAGAAGTCACCATGACCCAGGAAGAGTTTGCGAAATACGTCGAACACATATTCCGCTACCACAATCAGGTGATGGCTGAACTGATAGAGTCGGCATCGGATCAGCCTGAACACTCAGAAAAATTGTTTCAGGAACTGACTAAGGCGGAAAAACAGATGGTGACCGTTTGCGAACCTCTAAATGAGGTCGTAACGGAAAGTCTCGCCGGTGAAAGCATTGGGCTGACGCTCAAAATGAAACTCGCGGAAGCCGCGCCCGCCTGCGAATCAGCGACACAAATTGTCGACAAACTGCTGACCGACCAGTGACCCGTCCAGCCCTATCGCGGACGGGTCGGTCTCAAGGATCCCAGGACTACTTCACGCTGACGAGTTCAACCTCAAACACCAGAGCAGCATTCGGCGGAATCACCCCGCCTGCACCCCGTTCACCATAGGCAAGGTCCGAAGGAATAAAGAAACGGGTTTTGCCACCTTCCTTCATCAACTGAAGCCCCTCGGTCCAACCTGGAATCACACGGTTCAGCGGAAATTCGATCCCTTCGCCACGATCGAATTCGCGGCCATCGACCAGGCTACCCGCGTAATTCACGCGGACCACGTCTGTTTCCTTGGGCTGACGGCCCTTGCCTTCTTGAAGAACCTGATATTGAAGCCCCGAAGCCGTCGTCGTGATGCCTGGCTTTTTGGCATTTTCACTCAGGAAGGCCTTTCCAACTTCAAGCGCCTTTCCATCATCCTTGGCGGTTCCCTGGCAACCTGCCAGAAGACCGACGATGACGAGAGCAAGGACACGATTCAGAGAATGCTTTTGCATGATTCAATTTCCATTAACGTTGGTTTTCGACCCGCGAAGTATGACTCAGTCCACCGAAGCTAAAAACTGGCGTAGCCGATCGAGGGCCTCCTCGATCCTCGAGACCGATGCGGTGTAACTGAAGCGGACATGCCGAGTGGCACCATTCTGACCAAAATCCGTCCCCGGGGTCAGCGCAACACCTGCTCGATCCAGGATCTCACCGACCAAGGTCTCGCTATCGCTTCCAAACCGCGATACATCGGCATAAACGTAAAAGGCGCCTTCAGGCGCGGCCGATACCTCAAACCCCAAATCGGAAAGCCCCTGCCAGAGCACCTGTCGGCGCTGATCAAATGCCTGCCTTCGATTTTCAAGCTCCTCTAGATTAGTGGGGCTGAAAGCAGCAAGCGCCGCGTACTGGGAGAGTGTCGGCGCCGATATGAATAGATTCTGGGCCAGTCTTTCTGCAGCAACGCTCGCCCATTCGGGCACCACAGCCCAACCCAGGCGCCAACCCGTCATTCCGAAGTATTTTGAAAAGCTGTTAATCACAAAGGCATCCTTGGAGCAGGCCAGCGCCGTGACCGTTGGTTTTCCATAGGAGAGGCCATGATAAATCTCATCCGAGATGACATGCCCTCCCCGGCTTTCCACCTCATCAATAATCTGCGCAAGAGAGTCTCCCGACAATACCGTTCCCGTAGGATTGGAGGGTGAGGCCAGCAAGACTCCCCGTGTTGATGCGGACCAGGCGTCTTGGATCAACGACCGGGAAAGGTTGTACTCGCTTTTCGCATCAACGGGGACAGCACGAGGCGTGGCTCCCGCCAATAGGAGAAAGTTCGGATAACAGGGATATCCCGGATCGGCGATGATAATTTCGTCATCCGGATTAATCAGGAGCCCAAGAACCAGCGATAAGGCCCCAGATGCCCCTGGTGTCAGAAAAATCTGACGTGGGTCGACGGTCACCCCGGCATTGATTCGATAGAAATCTGCGATCGCCTGCCTGAGGGCCGGAAGCCCACCGGCAGGCGTGTATCCCATATGCCCCCCATCCAGATGGCGCTGGGCAGCGGACAGGATTTCCGGCGGAGTTGGGAAATCAGGCTCGCCAATTTCCATATGAATGATGTCCCGCCCGCTAGCCTCGTAGCGCCGCGCTCTTTCAAGGATTTCCATGACCCTGAACGGGGATACGTGCTCTACCCGCGCGCCTAGATTCATCTTACTGTTTTGCAAGCGCTTTGCCTCAATTGATTGCGAATAGGGTTATCAATAATGATGATTTCCAACGGGACCATTTCGTCCTATACTTGCGGGATTTCTTCGGAAGCGGTAAGGAACTGATACATGTCCGGCAGCAAAAAAACTGACACCCCATCAACCCCCTTCACTTTTGTGCCTTATCAGCCAGAAGATGGAGAAGAGTACATGAGCGAGGGGCAACAGGAACACTTCCGTCGCATTCTTTCCAACTGGAAGAACGAACTCATGAGCGAGGTCGACAGGACGGTTCATCACATGCAGGATGAAGCGGCCAACTTCCCGGACCCGAATGACCGTGCCACTCAGGAGTCGGAATTCAGTCTTGAACTCAGAACGCGCGACCGTGAACGTAAACTGATCAAGAAAATCGACGAATCGCTCCAGAACGTTGAACGTGGCGATTACGGATTCTGCGAAACCTGTGGTATCGAGATCGGCCTGCGCCGTCTGGAAGCTCGTCCGACCGCCACTCAGTGCATCGACTGCAAGACCCTGGACGAAATCCGGGAACGTCAGGTCAGCTGATCCACCGCCTTTAGATCTGTCTCTGTGCCTGTGGATCACGACGGTCATCCACACGCCTACCGGGGTCGCTTTGCTCCTACGCCGAGCGGCCCCCTCCATCTCGGCTCTCTGCTGACAGCCCTTGCCAGTTATCTTGATGCCCGAGCAGCAAACGGTGAGTGGCTGCTCAGAATCGACGACCTGGACATTCAAAGAAGTCGCCCTGGAGCCAGGGACGTGATCCTAAAAACTCTCGAGGCTCTCTCGCTGCATTGGGACGGCTCCGTGACCTATCAGCATGCGCGCCGATGGCGCTACGAGGAGTCTCTTGAACGACTGAGGGCCACGGGCCTGCTATATGCCTGCGACTGCACGCGACGCGACACTCACGACGCATGGCCGCCCATGTCAGGAGCTTGTCCCGGACAATGTCGCGATCGAAATCTTGTGTTCACGGCGGGAAAAACCGCACTCAGAATCAGAGCCCCCCTGTCGCCCATCTGCTTTGAGGATCGCATCAAGGGACCACAGACGAAATCCCTGATTCCTGATCCGGGTGATTTCATCGTTTTTCGTCGGGATGCGATCCACGCATACCATCTCGCCACCGTCATGGATGACCATGATGCAGGCATTACGGATATTGTTCGAGGAGAAGATCTACTCGCCTCAACGCCTGAACAAATCCATTTGCAACAATGCCTCGGGCTAACGATCCCCAACTACGCGCATACGCCACTCATGATCCGACCCGACGGTAAAAAACTCAGCAAGTCGGAAGGTGCGCCTCCCGCAGATCCCACTCATGCGGGGCGTATCCTGAAAGTTCTGCTAGGCCATCTCGGCATCCTGCTGCCTGAGACCCTCGACAAGGCAAGCCCCCGGGAGATGCTGGAGTGGGCGATTCCGCAGTGGAGACTCTCATCGATCAAGTCGATGGGCTCGATTACCGTCGAAGACAACAGGATCCCGGCATGACGCACGAAATCCTGATCTTGCTGGGCGCTGTCATCGTGAACAATGTCGTACTGACCCAGTTTCTCGGACTATGTCCCCTCATGGGAGCCTCCCGCCGACTGGACACAGCCATAGGGCTCGGGATGGCAACCGTATTCGTGATGGTCCTTGCCAGCATGGCAACCTATCTGATTGATCGCGTATTACTGGAACCCCTCAGTGTCGGATACCTCAGGACCCTGATCTTTATCGGCGTGATCGCGATTCTGGTGCAAGCCTCAGAACAAGCCATGCGACTCTTTAGTCCGCGACTGTTTGAGGCTCTCGGGATTTACCTTCCCCTCATTACAACCAACTGTGCGGTCCTTGGCGTCGCCCTTTTGAACACCCGAAAACAGGCCGATCTGGCGGACACCTTCTTCTATAGCTTGGGATCTGCCCTGGGATTCATTCTGATCCTGGTCCTCTTCTCGAGTCTTCGAGAGCGTCTCGAACTGTCGGATGTCCCCCAAGCCTTCAAGGGCGCATCGATTGGCCTGATCACGGCCGGAATCGCGGCGCTGGCCTTTAGCGGATTCTCGGGCATGATCAGGCCATAGACATGTTCCTCATCGCGCTCATCGCTATCGCCATACTCTTTGGTCTTTCCGGACTGCTTCTGGAGCACCTCGCAAAACAGCAAGCACCGGATAAAAATCCTCTCGCGAGCCAGATTGAGGCACTTTTGCCGCAAACCCAATGTGCCCAGTGTGGTTACCCTGGATGCAGACCCTATGCAGAAGCCCTGGCCTCACATCAGGCCGAAATCAATCAGTGCCCTCCGGGCGGTGAACCCCTGATCCAGGCGTTGGCGGATCTTCTCGGCCGAGAGGCTCTGCCACCAGACCCCAGCCATGGCATTCAGAAGGAACCTGCTGTCGCTTTCATCGAGGAACCCCGATGCATCGGTTGCGCCCTGTGTCTCAAAGCTTGCCCCGTTGATGCCATCCTTGGAGCACCACGCTTCATGCATACCGTCATTACTCAAGAATGCACGGGCTGCGAACTCTGCATCCCCAGCTGCCCGGTCGACTGTATTGTCATGCAGAAACGTCCTTCCAACTGGAGACATGGGGCTTGATCTCTTTACCGGACATCAAGGCGTTCCAAGGCGGCATTCGTCTGGCCTCGGAGAAATCGCTTTCCAGTGAAGCGGCCATTGAAACGTTGGGGGTTCCCCCCTTGCTGCTCTACCCGCTTGAGACTTCGTCCGGACTGCACGCGATCCCTCTGGTTAAGGAGGGAGAACCCGTCAAGTCAGGGACACCCCTCGCCATTTTTCCGGATCATGCGGCGCCACCCATCTGTGCGACAAGCTCGGGCACCGTGTTTTTCAAGGCAGGCCCCCAAGCATCTCTCAAGGCCCCCAACGTATCCATGGTCGGCATTGAGACAGATGGCTACGATCATGAGGAGCCACCGCTACCTCCCCTTGATCCGTCCGAAAGAACGGTAGAAGCCGTCATCGAACGACTTCATGCATGCGGCATCCTCGGCATGGGAGGCGCCGGTTTCCCCACCGACCGAAAACTTCAGGCCCTTCAGGGTCCACTTCGCTTTCTCATCGTGAATGGGGCGGAATGCGAGCCTTATCTCACGTGCGATGAGCGGATCATTCGTGAGCGGGCCGAAGAACTGCTGGACGCTGCCTTGCTGATCGCTCGGATTTTCAAGATCCCACAGATCCTTATGGCGGTGGAATCTGAACGACAGGCATCCATTTCCCGGCTGGATGATCTGATCTCGGCCTGTCAGTTACCGGAACTCCAGCTGATCAAGCTCCCAGAGCGCTATCCTGCGGGAGGGGAGCGCCAGATCATCCTTGCCGCCAGCGGTATTGGAATTCCGCATGATCAACACCCGGTCGATCTCGGCATTCTCTGCCTGAATGTTCAAACTATTCTCGCGACTGCACGGGCCATTCAATACGGGGAGCGTTTGATACGCCGAATCGTCACGGTATCCGGTCCCGGGATTCGCTCCCCTCGAAATTTTGAGGCGCGCATTGGCACCCCCCTGAAATACCTGATTGAGGCCGCCGGAGGGTGTCTTCCAGGCTCCCACCATCTCGTTCTCGGCGGACCCATGATGGGGTTTTCCGTACAGGATGATGAAATCCCGATCGTAAAGACCCTGTCAGCCATTCTTGCCTTTCCGGAAAAACTGGTCACATCGAACAGCGAACAGCCGTGCATTCGCTGTGGACAGTGTGTCGAGGTATGCCCTCAAGGCCTCTTTCCCCAACTCCTGAACGACCACGCCCGGGCCCATCGCTTGGCAGCGCTGAATGAACTTCAGCTTCTTGCCTGTATCGAGTGCGCATGTTGCGATCATGCCTGTCCGAGCCAAATCCCTCTCACCCAAAATTTCCAAGTAGCAAAGCGAGAGCTTCGGCGACATCTAGAGGATGAACAGATGGCCGCATCAGCCCGTCAACGCTACGAAGCCCGCCAAGAGCGCCTAAAGAGAGAACAAACCGACCGGGAGAATGAGGCTCTGGAGAAAAAAGCCGCCCTTGATCATCAAAGACAGCCCAAAATCCAGGAGGCCCTGGCTCGGGCACGACTCAAGAAGGAGCAACGGCTACATCGAAATGAAGGACATGCCGATGAATCCTGAATCACTTTTCTCGGCCCTTGGAAGACTCGATCAGCATCTCAGGTCGCTGAGACCCTCGGCGCAGATGGTTTTTTTCGCTGCCGTTGGATCAACGCTGATCGCCTTTTTTGCCTTGATCACACAAAACCGCATCGAAGCCAACGAGAGAGCGCGCATTCTCCACGCTTTTCATGAGGTCTTGCCCAATTCGCAAGGAATGACACTGGGCCGCCCATCGGACATTCAATTCACGGATCCTGCGGTGCAAATTTATCCCGTCATGGAAAACGGCCGTCTCACCGCCTTTTTCATCATCGCTACAACCCCTGAGGGCTATAACGGCAACATTCGCTTTGCGATGGCCACTCAACCCGATGGCACCATTATCGGTGTTCGGGTCCTAGATCACCGGGAGACGCCGGGCCTTGGGGATGGCATTGAGGCATCGCGATCCAGATGGATATTCGGTTTCAACGGCAAGCGACTGGATGACCCCTCACCTGCTGCATGGTCGGTTCGTAAGGACGGAGGTGCCTTTGATCAGTTCACTGGCGCCACCATCACCCCAAGAGCTCTGGTCAAAGGCATTCACCATGCGCTCGCCGTCCTTGATAATTACCCGCGCCATTCCCCACAGGACTAACCTCATGTCGCTGAACGCTCCCACCATCCGGAATACCCTTGAGGAGGGGCTCTGGTCCAAAAACCCCGCCCTGATTGGCTTGCTGGGACTTTGCCCTCTTTTGGCTGTCAGCAACCGTCTTGTGGATGCGCTGGCCATGGGACTGGCCACGACAACGGTTTTAATCGCCTCCACAGGACTGATTTCACTCCTCAAGCGAAGAATCAGTCATGCGGTTCGGTTGCCTCTTTTCATGCTGGTCATGGCCACCATGGTGACAGTATCCGACGTCCTCATGAATGCACTGACCCCTGAAGTGCATCGCGTCATCGGTCTTTTCATTCCCTTGATCGTTACCAATTGTGCGATTCTCGGACGCGTCGAAGCCTTTGCCTATCGACAGACTGTCCCCTTGGCCCTGATGGATGGACTAGCGATGGGCCTCGGATTCACCTGGGTCATCTGCCTTTTAGGCGGCATTCGAGAGGTCCTTGGCACCGGCGAATTGTTCAGCCATGCCGAGACCTTATTCGGAGAAACGGCACGACAGTGGAGCTGGACGATGATCGAGCGCTTTGAGGGGGTACAGCTGGCCCTACTGCCTGCAGGAGCCTTCCTCTTGCTGGGCCTGATCCTGGCGCTGAGAAATCATCTGGTCACCCTGTCTTCCAAGGAACATCCAACGTGAATTCCGAAAAAAGGCTTCAGATCTTTGAACGGCTGGCGCTGGCCATTCCATCTCCGGAGACCGAGCTTCTCTATGACTCACCCTTTGAGCTTTTAGTCGCCGTCGTCCTGTCCGCTCAGGCGACGGACAAGGGCGTCAACAAGGCGACCCGGATACTGTTTCCCATCGCGAATACCCCCGAGACCATCTTGAATCTGGGCGAAGACGGCCTTCGGCCGCTAATCAGCACCATAGGGCTCTTCAACAGCAAGACCAAACACATCATTCAGCTTTGCCGACAGTTGGTGGACAAACATGGAGGGGAAGTTCCCAGAATCCGTTCGGATCTTGAAGCCTTGCCTGGCGTCGGAAGAAAAACGGCCAACGTGATCCTGAACACCGCGTTTGGGGAACCGACGATTGCCGTTGATACGCACATTTTCAGGTTAGCCAACCGGATCCGGCTGGCCCCTGGAAAAAATGTCCTGGAGGTCGAGCGCAACCTTCTGAAGACCACACCCAAAAAGTTCCTCAAGGACGCCCACCATCTGCTTATTCTTCATGGACGCTATGTCTGCACCGCCCGGAAGCCTCGTTGCGGTGACTGCGTCCTGGAGGACCTCTGCGAATTCAAGGAAAAGACGGGGCCAAGCCGCCTTGTCTAGCGCCTAGTATTTGAGTTCCGCCTCTTCGATCACGGTCTTCACATAGTAAAGGACATCCTTCTCATCCTGCGCACTCAGACGAGAGGGCGCTGCAAAGCCTGAAGGCATGCGCATGGACTGGTGCTTTCTCAGAATATCCGGGGTCTCGAGCTGTTGGAGATCCCACTCCTCAGATTCGCGCAGCGAGGGTGCATTCTTGCCTGCATCGTGACACCCGACACATTGCTGCTTGTAGATCGTCTTTCCATGATCAGCGTTGGCTGGCTTGGTCTCTTGCGTCACAGGAGGCGATCCTGAACAGGCGACCAGCATTGAAAGCGACAGAATCAGGAGAAGTTGACGCTGAAACATGCGAAAAAATATCCTCTGAACGTGGGGGTTTGAAAATTCTAGCGAAGAGAGGAGTTCGAGCCTAGCGGTGCGTCATCCCTGATCATAAGCGCCGCCATGGTGACGTCATCATCAAACTGCGTATCTCCAACAAACTCCCGTAAACGGTCAAGAAGATTTTCAAGAATGGCTTCCGGATGACGTTCTCGCAGACGGACAAACTCATGCTCCAGGGCAGGCATTCCAAAGAAGCTGCCTTGCCGATCCTGAGACTCCACCGCCCCATCGGTATAAAGCAGAATGCGATCGCCGGCCAACAAGGGAATGACCTTTTCCTCGAATCTGACATCCTGACTGACGCCGATAATCAGTCCGTCGGCATCGAGTAGCCGACATCCACCCTCCCCCTTTCTGAGGAGCAACGGGGGATTGTGTCCGGCACTCGCAAACCGAAGCATTCCGGTACTCCGTTCATAGCGCATGTAAAACATCGTAATAAAGAGTTCGGCACCATCCAGATCCGGGAAAAGGAGCGCGTTGAGAACTCCGAGCAATTCACCGACGCTCTGGGTCGAAGGATCCGTGCGCCGGAGTTCGGCCTTCAACGTGCTTCGCATTTCAGCCATGATCAGCGCAGGACCTACGCTATGACCGGATACATCAGCTATCACGACATCGATGTAGTCGCCGTGGACGATGATGTCGTAGTAATCACCGCCGACCTGGGTCGCCGCGATACAAATGCCGGCCGCCTCAATATCCGGGAGAACGATGGGGCGCTTGGGCAACAGGGACATCTGTATTTCGCGGGCAACGGTGAGTTGATGTCGTTCCGCTTCTGACCGGAGCCGTTCCGTCACATCCGTGATGACACCAATAAAATGCGTTACCGCCCCCTCGTCATCCCGAACTGGCGAAAGTTGGAGTTCATTCCAGAACGCCTGACCATCTTTTCGATAGTTGCGAATAATGACCTCACAATGGCGACCTGCCTTGATGGCCGCCCTGATCGCCTCGCGATCCTGTTCATCCGTACCGCGGCCCTGCAGCAGACGAAGGTTGCTTCCCAGAAGCTCCTCCGGGGCATATCCGCTGATACGGCTCAGCGCTGAATTGGCGTAGATGATGGGGTAATCCCCGTTCCTGGCGTCAGCAATCGCAATCCCGACGCTGGCCGCCTCAATCGCTCGCTCACGAAGCCGAATCTGATCCTCGGCCATTTTCCGTGCCGTGATATCGCGGTCGACGCCCCGCCACCGGATAACCTTGCCTTCCTCGTTTCGAATGGGGGTTCCGCTGGATTCCGTGAACACCTCATGCCCGTCACGATGGCGATAGTGATTGATCAACCGGTGGAAGGGTTGCTGATTCCTGCTCACGGAAAGCAGGGCATTTGCCCACAAGGCCCGATCCGCTTCGGTCATGAGCTCCTGATAATGCTTGCCGATCAACTCTTCAGGCGCATACCCGAGGATGTCAGTGACAGCCTCGCTGCTGTAGGTGAAGAATCCCGAATCATCTTGTTCCCAAAGCCACTCCCCAACCAGCTTGGCAACTTCACTGAAACGTTCCTCACTCTCGGCGAGCGCTTCCTGATCCCGAAGTCTTTCCGTCGTATCCTGAAACCGTCCCAAGAGCCTGATGGCATCGCCTGATCCACCCAAAATCGGCGAAAAGGTGACCAAGGCTGCATAGGCCTCGCCCTGACGGTTCAGACCCCGGATTTCGCCCTGCCAATAGCGGTTGGAAAGAATTTGCCAACACAGCGCATTACTTCTCGAAAACGCCGTAACCACAGAGCCTGACGAAAGGAGATTGCGCCCGATGACGGCCTCGGATGGATAACCCGTAAGCTTGATGAATCCATCGTTGGCGTATTCGACCACGCCTTTGAGATCGGCGATGACGATCCCGGCAGGCGCCTGCTCGACGGCACTGGAAAGGAGCGCCAATTGCTCCTGAGCCAACTTACGACGCCTCAGGTCTTTCAGGACCACCAGCGTCCTGCAGACTCCGCCTCCTGTCAGAACGGCTGTGCGCAACTCCAGCGGGATACGCTGTCCTTCGCGGTCTCGTCCGAAGAGTTCAACAGGGTCGGCGCTAACGTCGAAATTACCGGTACAAAGTGCCTGCGTGAAAATTCGCCCCTGAACGGTCTGATCCTCACCTTCAAACAGAAAGCCAATGCCACGCCCTAGGAGTTCATCGGTGGGATACCCAAAGATGGCCGTCGTTGCCGGATTGACGTGAGAAATATCACCGTTCCACCCCAAGATCAGGGCCGCATTCTCGATGATGGCGAGTCCCTGCCGAAGCTCTTCTTCCTCGGCACCACTGGTGAGCATTTCCGGATCCGAATACACCTGAAGAATCCAGCCGGATTGCTTATCACTCAGGCGTTGAGGACGAATTTCAGCGCGTAGCTGCATGCATGAGCCAAGATCTTGCCCAGACTGGATCGATATTCGGAAACAAACCCCTTGGGAGGCTGTTTTTGCGACGGAGGCCCACGCCTCAAAATCCATATCGGTCAGCGACTGGATCGACTGGCCGGTGTGTGAGTGACTTCCCCAGCCTAAAAGTCGGCGCAGAGGGAGGGTCGAGGCCAGAACCTGCCCCAGATCATCAAGAAAAAGCGCAGGGACCCTCACGCCTTCGAGAAGGTCAACAAGGACACCGGTATTAGAGGTTTCAAATGCCATGAAAAAGGGTCAGCGGCCAGCCCAGTCGTGTTCTGCCGATTATGCCCCAAACCAAAGCGAAGTCGAGAGCTATCCGCCCCAACCTTGACTTCTAAACAATAGAAATCCGGGGGGCCTTGCACCCCCCGGCAAAGACATCAGCCCTTGAAATTCAGCGCTGCGAATTCCCAGTTGACGTAATTCCAGAAGGTTTCAACGTACTTGGGTCGCGCGTTGCGGTAATCGATGTAGTAGGCATGCTCCCAGACATCAATGGTCAGCAACGGCTTCTGCCCTGACGTCAGTGGCGTTGCGGCGTTGCTGGTTGAAACCAGTGCAAGGCTGCCGTCCGCATTTTTCACAAGCCAGGCCCAGCCTGATCCAAACGTGGTGACCGCCGTCTTGGCAAAAGCCTCCTTGAAGTCATCGAAAGAGCCAAACGACTTTTCAATGGCTGCCAGCAATTCGCCCTCGGGCTTCCCTGAACTCTTGGGAGTCAGGCTGTTCCAGTAGAAGGTATGGTTCCAAACCTGTGCCGCATTGTTGAAGATGCCGCCTGAAGACTTCAGGACAATCTCCTCCAGCGAAAGATTCTCAAACTCTGTGCCCACAATCAGGTTATTCAGATTGGTCACATAGGTCTGGTGATGCTTGCCGTAATGGAAATCGATCGTCTCAGCCGAAAGGAAAGGCTCAAGCGCATTCTTTTCATAAGGCAACGCCGGCAACACGTGGGTCATGTTCAACTCCTGTATCAAGTTAAGAAATGGATCCCCTGAGGGCCTCCGTCGGCCCCAAAGAAATCCCAAGTAAAATAATAGGTATTTAAGTCTAGCATCCCAAACCGAGCGCATTGCTCCAGGACATGCGTCTGTCAGGAAATTCAGATGTGCCATTTATGGATCAAGCCGGCAATCCACTCTTGGGCTGAACGCAAAAAATGCACAATTGGGTTTACAATGGCAATCAAAGTTCGCCCATTGTTTACGGAACCCCGGTCTTGAACTTGGAGACGCGATCGCTATGGATAAGCTGACGAGCATGCTGGTTTTCACCAAAGTGGCCAAAGCGGGAAGCTTTGCGGCCGCTGCCAAGGAACTGGGTCTATCCAGGGCCATGGCCACGAAACATGTCATGCAACTGGAGAACGGACTCGGGATTCGATTGCTTAATCGAACGACGCGAAACCTTAACCTGACGGAAGTCGGTGCCGTTTACCTTGATCGTTGCCGCCAGATCCTCGATGACATGGAGGAAATGGAGCTCGCTGTCACACGTTTGCAAACCGAGCCTCGCGGGATTTTGAAGGTAAGCGCAAGCCCCTTCTTTGGCTCCTACCATGTTGCGCCAGCCATCACCGCGTACATGGAAGTCTACCCGGACGTTCATGTTGAATTGATTCTCCAGACCAGTTACGCGGATCTGATTGAAGAAGGCTTCGACCTCGCCATTCAGCTGGATGAACTCCAGGATTCAAGCCTGATTGCCCGTTCACTGGGCACCTCGCAACGCGTGGTCTGCGGCTCCCCCGCCTACTTCCAGAAGCACGGGACACCCACAACGCCTGAAGACCTCAAGAATCACAACTGCCTCGTCAACGTGAGTCATTCGCCCCGCGATCAATGGCAGTTCACCATTCCAGGGGGTGAGTCCATGACCGTCAAGGTCACGGGTTCATTGCAGGCCAATGTCGCCGACGCTCTTCGCATCGCGGCACTCAGCGGACTCGGCCTGGTCATTCTTCCGACCTATATGGTCGGCCAGGACATCCGAAAAAACCGATTGCAGGCCGTGCTGACGGAATACATCCCCGCACCGCTCGAAATTCATGCGGTTTATCCGCACCGGAAACACCTTTCCGCAAAGGTCAGAACGTTCGTCGAGTTCTTGCATGAACGTTTCCATCCGAAGCCCTATTGGGAAGAATGGGCCCAAGAGCAGATGCAGGACAACTGATCCCTCCCCAACCGCTTTATTCAACACATCCCGGCAGCCCGTGTCCCATTACGAAATCGAACGGAAGTTTCTCGTCAAAAACGATGCCTGGCGGGCTTTGGTTGTAAGCCAACTGCCGATGCGGCAGGGTTATCTCAATCTCGAGAAGTCCTGCTCCGTTCGGGTTCGAATCAGCGGGGATGAGGCGACCCTCAACATCAAGGGCGCAACGATCGGCGCCAAGCGACTTGAATTCGAGTATCCCATCCCGATCGAACAGGCTCATGTCATGCTGGATCAATTGAGCGCCGGTCCCTTGATCGAGAAAGTGCGTTACCTCATTCCCCAAGGCCACCTGACCTGGGAAATCGATGTGTTTTCAGGCGACAACGCAGGGCTGATCGTTGCGGAGATTGAGCTCTCCGATGCGGATGAAGCCTTTACGTTGCCCGAATGGATCGGAGAAGAGGTCACGGAGGACACCCGTTACTACAACACCTGCCTGAGTCGGACCCCCTATTCGACCTGGGGCACCCCGACGTGACCAAAAGCCAGTTTCTTGCGATCGCCACGGTATTTGAAGGTGGCCTTCTGCTGCTCGCACTGGGTCTGGGGCACTTCTTTTCGGTCGATCCCTTGGCTCAGCTTCACGGCGACCCTGAAAGCGTGTTGCTCGCAGTGGCCGCAACCATCCCGCTCTACGGTTTTCTCGCGCTGACGGATCGCCTGCCATCGCTCAGAGTTCTTCGGGATCTTCTGATTGACCGTCTGGGATTTCTTCTGGCTTCCATGAGCCGGATGGAACTGCTTTACCTTGGATTTCTTGCCGGTACCACGGAAGAAGTCCTCTTCAGGGGATTTCTACAGCCCTGGCTCGAGGACATGTGGGGCTGGGCCGGAGGCCTCGTCTTCAGCAACATGATCTTTGCCCTTTTGCACTGGATTACGCCTGTTTATGGGCTCGTTGCAGGCCTCCTGGGCGCCTATCTCGGATTAAGTCTGGATCTGGGTCCAGAGCGAAACCTTGCCACCCCGATTCTCATTCATGCGCTCTACGATTTCCTGGCACTTCAGGTCATCGCATCCCTCTGGCGACAGAGGGAAATTTCAAGACGACTCCCGATGGATCCTTCCGAGGATGAGCCCTACTGACGGGACTGGATGGCCGTAATGAGGACCGTATTAACGATATCCTCCACCGAACAGCCCCGGCTCAAATCATTGACCGGACGCCTGAGCCCCTGAAGCACAGGACCAATCGCCAGTGCCCCGGTTTCTCGCTGGACAGCCTTGTAGGTGTTATTTCCGGTATTCAGATCCGGAAAAATCAGCACATTGGCATGCCCGGCTACAGAAGATCCTGGAAGCTTGAGTTGGCCGACCGTTTCGTCCACAGCCGCATCGTACTGTAGAGGCCCCTCAAGGATCAGCCCCGGGGCTCTCGTCTTGGCGAGCTGAACCGCCGTTCTGACTCTTTCCACATCCTGACCCTGACCCGATGTGCCTGTCGAATAAGAGAGGAGCGCCACACGGGGGGACAGCCCGAATTGCTTGGCCGTTTCAGCGGACCGGACAGCGATCTCAGCCAGTTCCTCCGGGGTCGGGTCGGGGTTCACCGCACAGTCCCCATAGACCATCACGCCATTCTCAAGGCACATGAAAAAAACAGAAGAGACCACCGAACATCCTTCAACGGTCTTGATGATCTGAAGTGCTGGGCGAATCGTGTGCTGAGTGGTATGAACCGCTCCGGAGACCATCCCATCGGCATCGCCAAGCTGCACCATCATGGTCCCGAAATAGGACACATCCAGCAACGTGTCCCGGGCTTGATCAAGCGTCACCCCCTTATGCCGTCGAAGTTCAAAGAAGGCTTCGGCATAGGCATTGAACCTGGGGCTTTTTGCTGGATCGATAATATCGATCCAGTTGGGATCCCATTCATCCAGGACTTCGCGCATCAACCGTGAGACTTCCGAGATATCTCCGAGCAACGTGACCCGGACAGCTCGCCGCTCGACCAGCGCTGCGGCCGCCCTGAGGACACGCGGCTCGGTTCCTTCGCAAAGAACAATATGACGAATCTGAGCCCGGGCCCTTTGCAACAGCTGATGCACGAAAAGTCGTGGCGTCATGATCTCGACATCCTCTGCCCTCACATAGCGCATGAGGACATCCTGCTTTGCAAAATGCTCAAAAATCTCCCGTGCTTTCTTGATTTTTTCGGGGTGCTCAGCATCAATCCGGGCATGGACCGACTCGAGACTTGAAGCCGCAGAATAGGTTCCTGCTTCGACGGCCATGACCGGCAAGGTCCCATGAAGTCCCTCAAGGAGCCGCATCACTTCCGGTTCAGGACGAATTCCTCCCGTCAGAACGATACCCGCCAGCCGCGGGGCATTTAAGGACCGATCGGCCTCAATGACACCAAGCAGGAGATCCAACCGATCACCGCTGGTCATGATCAGCAGATTGGGTTTAAGACGGCTTAATAGGTTCTGCAGATACATCGCGCCGATCATGTAACCTTCGACCACGGCATTCATTCGCTCATGGCTACAAAGGACTTC
>CAYFOC010000003.1:0-4578 GCA_964344615.1 uncultured Methylococcus sp. | reverse complement strand
CGTGGGGAAAGCCCTACCCCACTTCCAATCAGCATCACGGGAGAAGAGAGGGTATGGGCAATCAGAGCATTGAGATCAAACTCCAGCGCCAGGGTCTGACCGAGATAATCCGTCCCTTCAATCACAATAAAGTCACAGGTCTCTTCAAGACGCTTGTAGTCCGCAACGATTTTCTCAAGGACCGAACCAATCCCTCGACTCCCTACCTTTTCGATGAGGTCCGTCATTCGCCAGGAAAAGGAGTCCTCATAGGCTTGGGGCAGGTCGCAATGACGACGGATGAGTTCGATGTCCTCATCAACAACAGCCACCGCTCCATCACTGATCACCGGTCGGAAAAAGCCGACGCGTCTCCCCTCTCGAAGGGCCAACTCCACGAGCCCCAGCGCAATCACCACCTTGCCCGTCTTCGGCGCAATCGTGCTCAGAAACAGCGAGCGCGCCATCAGGCCGAGACTCCCTGCCCGAGAAGATCAGCCGCCTGCTGAGCAATTTCACGCTCTTCATCCGTCGGCACCACAAGGATGGCAACGGGTGATTCAGCCCTATGAATCGCCTTTATCCCCTGCCCTGAGAAGCCATTCGCTTTCTCATCCAGCACAAATCCCAAGTGCGCCATCTCTTCAAGGGCCATAGCACGCACTTTGGCCGCATGCTCACCGATCCCACCGGTGAAGACCAGGGCATCAAGGAGCGGAAGCTCTGCACGATAGGCCCCGATATAGTGCCGAAGACGGTGCACATAGACCGCCAGAGCTTCCCTTGCGGCCGGATCCCCCTGCTCTTCTCGTGCAATGACCTCGCGCATGTCATTGGTTCCTATCAATCCCTTGAGCCCGGAAGCCTGGTTGATGCGGACGTTCAAAGCATGGGCTGTCATTCCCTCGACATCCAGCCAGTGCAGAAGCACCCCCGGATCCAGATCTCCGCAACGCGTCCCCATCACCAGACCGGCGGTCGGTGTCATGCCCATGGACGTATCGATGCTTTTTCCGGCCCGGATCGCACAGGCACTGGCTCCATTGCCCAGATGCATCACCATCAGGTTAAGAGAGGATGCCTCTCGGTCAAGGTACTGCGCGACCTGTCGTCGAATCGAGGCAAAGGAAGTGCCGTGAAATCCGTACCGCCGGACGCGGAGACCCTCCGGGGCTTCAGGGATGGCATATCGGTAGGCGGATGGGGGAAGGGTATGGTGGAACGCCGTATCAAAGACGGCTACCTGCGGGACATCAGGCCATCGGTTGCGACATGCCAGAATGCCTTCAAGATTCGAGGGGTTGTGCAATGGTGCTAGAACACTCGCCTCGCGGATCCCTGAGATGACCTGATCATCGATGATCACGGCTTCACTGAAACGCTCCCCCCCATGAACCACGCGATGTCCGACGACCGATAACGGCGCCGTTTTAAGGTGACCCGATGCGTCAAGGATCGAAACGACTTCGGCAATCGCATCCGAATGATTCCGAATCGTGGATCCTGGCTCGCCTATTCGCTCGACCAGGCCCTTGAAGGCATCGCCATGAATGCCATCGGACCCGAGAATAAAAAGCTGGTATTTGAGGGAGGAACTCCCTGAATTCATGACAAGAATGGATTGACCCACTGCAGCCTGCTCTGATCGTTTTCTTTCGGTCAGACTAGCATAGTCAATCCATTGAAGGCCCTGTCTTCTGGCAAAATGTGACATTGCCCTTGCTTTTATCTCCTATCCCCATGGACATCATTATTCTTGTCAAAGCCTTCATCCTCGGACTTGTCGAAGGACTCACGGAGTTCCTTCCCATCTCCAGCACCGGTCACCTGATTCTCGCGGGCGATCTTCTCGACTTTAATAATGAGCGCGGGAAGCTCTTTGAGATTGTCATTCAGTCCGGCGCCATTCTCGCTGTGATCTGGGAGTATCGAAAGCGAATCTCGACCGTCATACGAGGACTCCCTTTCGATCGCAATGCGCGTCGTTTTGCCCTGAACCTCCTCATCGCCTTTCTCCCGCTTGCAGTCCTGGGACTGGCCTTTGGCAAAACCATCAAGGCGCACCTGTTCCAGCCTATCCCTGTGGCAACGGCCTTCATTCTTGGGGCGTTTATCATCATCTGGGCTGAACGCCGTGACCATAAGGTGCGCATCCTGAACGTGGAAGATCTCCGCTGGAACGACGCTCTGAAGCTAGGTATTGCGCAGGCCTTTGCCCTGATTCCAGGAACTTCCCGCTCCGGCGCGACCATCATCGGCGGACTACTCTTTGGTCTCTCCCGAAAAGCCGCCACGGAGTTTTCCTTTTTTCTGGCCATTCCAACGCTACTGGTCGCAACCGCGTACCAGCTCTACAAGGAGCGTGCGCTCCTGACCTTCGATGATGTCGGGATGTGGTCTGTCGGCTTTCTCAGCGCCTTCTTCTCGGCGTTTCTCTGCGTCAGGTGGCTCCTGCGCTACATTGCCCACCATGATTTCGTGATCTTTGCCTGGTATCGCATTCTGTTTGGAATCACCGTGATCGCTTCCTGGCATTGGGGCTGGGTCAATTGGGCGGCCAATTGATGATGGCTGCTCAAGAGTTCCCCCTCTCCAAGGGACTGATCTATCTGAATCATGCGGCAGTTTCGCCCTGGCCCAAAAGAACGGGCGAAGCGATCGCATCCTTTGCCGAAGAGAATGTGATGGAAGGAGCCGCGCACTATCCGCGGTGGATGCTCGTTGAAAAGAAGCTCCGCGAACAACTCGCGCAGCTCCTGAATACGAACAGCACCCGCGAAATCGCTCTGGTCAAGAACACGTCCGAAGCCATTTCCTTTGTCGCTAGCGGCCTCTCCTGGCAAAAGGGTGACAACATTGTCGGAACGCATGACGAATTCCCATCCAACCGGATTCCATGGGAAGCCCTCAGAGATCAGGGCGTCAGCTACCGCCAGCCCAACATCGACGTACCCCATCCCGAAGAAGCCATTCTCTCGGCGATTGACGACAGAACCCGGCTCGTTGCGATCAGTTCCGTCCAATACGCTTCAGGCTTGCGCCTGGACCTTGAGAAAATCGGCGCGGCACTGAAAGCCCGAGGCATCCTGTTTCTGGTCGATGCCATTCAGAGTCTGGGCGTTTTCCCCATCGATGTTCAAAAGATACAGGCCGATTTCGTGATGGCTGATGGGCACAAGTGGCTTCTGGCGCCGGAGGGTCTTGGCGTCTTCTACATTTCCGAGCGTGTCCTTGAGGATGTGAAGCCTAGCCAGTTCGGCTGGCATATGGTCGAGAATGTGGGTGATTACGATGATCGAGCATGGATAGCCGCTCAAAGCGCCCGTAAATTCGAGTGCGGAAGCCCGAACATGCTTGGTATCCGAGGCTTATCGGCCAGCCTCTCTCTCTTGCTTGAAACCGGCATAGAGAACATTGAGAGTCGTGTCCTCGAAAAAACAGCAACCCTCATACGCCTGATCCAGAGCGAACCCCGATTGCAACTCTTGTCGGATCATGCTCCGGCTCAACGTTCCGGCATCACTCTTTTCAGACATAAAGAAGTTTCGAACACCCGGCTTTGGAGCCACCTCAAGTCCCGTAACATCGTCTGCGCCATGCGGGGTGGCGGAATCCGCTTCTCCCCTCACTTTTACACCCCGGATGAGGATCTCGCATCAGCGATTCGGATCGCCGCCGAAGCCGTCTAACCTCGGCTAGAGGCTCGCGCCCTTAAAGAGCTGCTTGAAGTTCTGTGTCGTCAAATCAGCCAGGGCATCCGACGAAGTGCCCCGAAGCTCGGCCAGAAATTCCGCCACATGGCGGACGTAGGCCGGATAATTGGGTTTGCCACGCAACGGCACAGGGGCAAGATAGGGTGAATCCGTTTCAATCAGGAGTCGATCATCCGGCATTCGCCGTGCCACATCCTGAATCTGGGCTGCATTTCGGAAGGTAAGAATCCCGGACAGCGAGATATAAAAGCCTAACGCCATGGCGGCTTCGGCCGTATCCCAATCCTCGGTGAAGCAGTGAAGAACCCCACCAACCGCTTCTGCCCCTTCTTCTCGGAGGATGCTAAGCGTGTCCTCACGGGCTTCCCGCGTATGAATGATCAGGGGCTTACCGACTTCAATGGCCGCCCGAATATGCGTTCTAAAGCGCGCTTGCTGGCGTTCCTTATGGGATGCATCACAGCGAAAATAATCAAGACCCGTTTCACCAATGGCGACGACCCTTGGGTCCTTCGCCAGTATCACCAGTCGTTCCTGCGTGGGTTCCTCGCAGTGCTCCTCTGTGGGATGGACCCCAACAGATACGGAGACTTCAGGATGAGGATCGACCAGCGCCCGCATCCCGACATATTTTTCAAGCGTAATGGATACGCATAAAAGGTGTCCTACGCCACCGGCAACCGTCTCGCCGATCAAGCGGGAGAAATCATTCTGGTAAGGCGTGAGATCCAGGCGATCAAGATGGCAGTGAGAATCGACAAGCATAATGACAGGCTCAGGGGATGAGGCCTGATTTTAAACGCTCTTGCCCTGAGCGATGCGTCGATTCATAAAAAAAGGCCCCGTGTCTCGCGACAGGGGGCCTTTTCGTGTTCCCTTTTCAAGG
>CAYFOC010000002.1:0-41593 GCA_964344615.1 uncultured Methylococcus sp. | reverse complement strand
TTTCGGCGTTATTCTTCTGCGCCATCTTCTTGAGCTCATCGCGAACCGCTTCAAGTGGTCGATAGCTCGCCGGCACCAATTCAGTCACCTTGATCAGGTGATAACCGAATGACGTCTTTACCGGTTCAGAAACTTCTCCCGTCTTGAGACGGCTAGCAGCCTCAGTGAAGGCAGGCTCCTGAGCTTCCTTGTTCAAGAATCCAAGGTCTCCGCCTGTCTTGGCTGAAACCGGATCCTGCGAGACTTCCTTGGCAACCTGTCCGTAATCTGCACCTTTGATGATGCGCTCACGAATGTTCTGGGCCTTGGCGAGTGCCGCTGCATCAGCATCGGGACCTTCACCTTCGGCAACAATCAGAATGTGGCTGATCTTCCTTCGTTCAGGACTGCCATAGTTGCCTTTCTGTTCTTCATAGAGGCGCTTGATATCTTCATCGCTGACCGTGACCTTCTTTGCAAGATCATCAAGGGTCAACTCAAGGTAATCGACCGCAACCTTTTCAGGATTCCGAAATTCAGCGACATGCGTGTCGAAATAGGCCTTGATTTCCGCATCGCCAAAATTCCGGGAGGCGGGCCTCAAAGGAACCTTGACGTAATCGACGCGGCGCTCCTGATTCTTCAATCGAAGGAGAGTTGCGACTTCAAGAGGTGTTGTAAACGCGCTTTCCAAAACGGCGTGTTCCAACTGCTGAGCCACAAGACCACTCTTGATCCGGGCCGCAAACTGCTCAGGAGTCATCCCTTGGGATGCCAGAGCGGTTCGGTACTTTTCCTTGTCAAACTTTCCGGCGACCTGAAAGTAAGGAAGCGTTTGAATCAGTTCGCGTGCTTCTTCATCAGCCGATGCGAGATGCATCTGATCTGCTGACTGCGTGATCACTTCATCACGAATGACCTGTTCCAGGGCTTCATGACGCAATGCCTTCTCGTCAAAGTCCTGAGAGTCCCCATATTCGGCGACCATTTTTTCATACGCTCGAGAAACATCTCGATCAAAGATCTCGCGGTCACCAACGACAGCAGCGGGTTTTTCCTTGCCGGTATCGATGTAATTCTGGATTCCCCACAAAATGAAGGGAACACCGACCACGATCAACAACACCCAAGCCATGATGCCTTGAGCCCGTTCGCGAATGATTTGAAGCATACTCATCGGTTCAATTCTCGTTATTTCGATCAGCGAGAAAGTGATCGGGGAACCCCGATTACAAACAAAAAAAAACCCCGCCTTCTGGGCGGGGTTTTTCTTTATGGTTGGCGGAGCGGACGGGGCTCGAACCCGCGACCCCCGGCGTGACAGGCCGGTATTCTGACCAACTGAACTACCGCTCCAATTTGGTGGGTGCTGTAGGGATCGAACCTACGACCCTCGCCTTGTAAGGGCGATGCTCTCCCAGCTGAGCTAAGCACCCTGGAAAGCAAACTAGTTTACAGCATCCTTCAGAGCTTTGCCAGCCTTAAATGAAGGAATCTTTGCAGCAGCAATCGTGATGGTATTGCCAGTCTGCGGATTGCGGCCCTGGCGAGCTGCTCGTTCCTTAACAACGAAAGAACCGAAGCCTACCAATGACACGGTGTCACCCTTCTTCAGAGCACCCGTAATCGCACTGACGAGACCATCAAGCGCACGTCCAGCATCCGCTTTGGTCAGATCAGCCGCATCAGCAATCGCTTCAATCAGTTCTGCCTTATTCATGAATCCCCCTACTTTAGGTATTTAGTTTCTTTTCGCCGATGATCTGAGCCTGCAGACACCCTCGAAAACCGCAACGTCAGACTTCTAAAGCCTGAGTCCCAATGTATCAGCGGTTTAAAACCGCTGTCAACCCGCGAAAGGCGCGGGCTGCAGCTTTTTTTTTCAGTTTTTTTAATGCGCAACGATCGTCTTTTTGGATCCCTTCCCAGTAGCAACCGGTTGAGCCTCTGTCGTCGGGGACAAAATCGGTTCCGGCATGCGCTGCAAAGCCACATTCAATACTTCGTCAATCCAACGCACGGGAAGAATCGTAAGGTTTTCCTTGATGTTCTTCGGAATCTCAGCCAAATCCCTTTCATTTTCCTTAGGGATCAGTACGGTCTCGATCCCGCCCCTATGGGCTGCAAGCAGCTTCTCCTTGAGCCCACCGATCGGCAACACCTCGCCCCTCAGAGTAATTTCGCCCGTCATAGCTACTGTTGAACGAACAGGAATGCCGGTCAGCGTTGACACCAAGGCCGTGCACATGCCAATCCCCGCACTCGGACCGTCTTTCGGTGTTGCCCCTTCAGGAACGTGGATGTGAACATCCCGCTTCTGATAGAAACCCGGATCGATGCCATAGGCTTCAGCACGTGATCGTGCCACTGTAATCGCCGTCTGGATCGACTCCTGCATGACCTCGCCGAGCTTGCCGGTGTAGGTCTGTTTCCCGGTTCCCGAGACAGTGACCGCCTCGATCGTCAGAAGCTCGCCACCAACCTCCGTCCAAGCTAGCCCGGTGACCTGCCCGATCTGATCCAACTCTTCGGCCTGACCATACCGATATCGTTTGACACCGAGGTAGTCCTCTAGATTTTTGCTTGAGACGTTAATGCGCTTGCCACTCGGCTTCAGGGAGAGCCCCTTCACCACCTTTCTACAAATCTTCGCTATTTCTCGCTCAAGACTACGAACACCCGCCTCTCTCGTGTAGTAGCGAATGATGTCCCTGACGACGCCCTCGGCAATCTGAATCTCTGTGGCCTTGAGACCGTTATTCTTGATCTGCTTTGGCACGAGGTAACGCATCGCAATGCTGACCTTTTCATCTTCGGTATAACCCGCCAGCCTGATGACTTCCATGCGATCAAGCAATGCTGGCGGTATATCCAGCGTATTGGCCGTTGCCACGAACATGATGTCGGAAAGGTCGAAATCAACCTCGAGGTAATGGTCATTAAACGTATGGTTCTGCTCAGGGTCCAAGACTTCCAGCAAGGCTGAAGCTGGATCTCCCCTGAAGTCCATGGCCATTTTGTCGATTTCATCCAACATGAACATCGGGTTACGCGTCTTCACCTTGCTCAGGTTTTGCAAAACCTTGCCAGGCATCGACCCGATGTAAGTCCGGCGATGACCGCGAATCTCAGCCTCATCTCGCACGCCACCCAAGGCCATGCGCACATATTTGCGGTTTGTGGCCTTCGCGATCGACTGACCAAGGGATGTCTTGCCAACGCCAGGAGGACCAACGAGACACAATATCGGCCCTTTCAGCTTACGTACCCGTTGCTGTACGGCCAAATACTCAAGGATCCGCTCCTTGACCTTTTCAAGTCCAAAATGCTCCGCATCCAGAATTTTTTCGGCATGGGCAAGATCATGGTTCACCTTGGTCTTTTTTTTCCAAGGGACGTTAACCATCCAGTCGATATAGTTCCGGACCACTGTTGCTTCCGCGGACATCGGAGACATTTGACGCAACTTGCCAAGCTCACTCTCAGCCTTTGTCCTAGCCGCCTGAGGCATCCCTGATTTATGAATTTTCGCGGCGAGATCATCAAGCTCGTTCGGCACATCATCCATCTCACCCAGTTCCTTCTGGATGGCCTTCATCTGCTCGTTGAGGTAATACTCGCGCTGATTTTTCTCCATCTGTTGCTTGACGCGACCTCGGATGCGCTTTTCCATCTCGAGCATGTCGACTTCACTTTCCATCAACGTCATCAGGCGCTCAAAGCGCTGGATGATTTCGGATAGCTCAAGCACCGACTGCTTTTCTTCAATCTTGATGGTCATGTGAGCGGCGATGGTATCCGCAAGCCGACTAGGATCATCAATTCCCGCCAGTGAGTTGAGCACCTCGGGGGGTATCCGCTTATTGAGCTTCACATATTGGTCAAAGGTATTGACCACGGTACGAACCATAACATCCATTTCCTGCTCGTCTGCACCAACGTTCTCCTCCATTGGCACGACACTGGCGCTCAGGCAACCCTCTTGCTCTTCAAAATGCTCCACAAGACAGCGCTCGGAACCCTCAACCAGAACCTTCACGGTCCCGTCAGGCAACTTCAGCAACTGAAGAATATTTGAGAGCGTTCCAACGCCATAAAGATCCTCATAGCCCGGATCGTCTATCTCGGCCTCCCTTTGAGCCACGAGTAAGACCTGTTTGCTCTCTCGCATGGCCTTATCCAAGGCAACTATCGAACGCTCCCTGCCGACAAAGAGAGGGATGACCATGTGGGGATAAACCACGACATCCCGGAGAGGTAGAACGGGAATCCACTTCTCGCTGGTAACTTCTGTCGTTTTCTTACCCATCTGTGGCCTCCGCAAAAAAAAGATGTGTCTCTGACCATACGATATGGGTCATCCAAAGGGGAATGCAAGAGATTCCGTACACCGAAAAAAAAGAAACCCGCAAAATGCGGGTTTCTTTTGGTTTTTTTCTTCGGGAAAGACTTAATCAGTCGCCCCTGCACGATGTTTTTCATCTGTGGCGTAGACCATGAAGGGCGGGTTCTCCCCGCGAATCGTCCCCTCATCAATGATCACCTTCTCCACATTTTCAGCCGATGGCAATTCGTACATGGTATCGAGAAGCACATGCTCGAGGATTGTTCGAAGTCCTCGCGCACCGGTTTTCCTTTCCATCGCCTTGCGCGCAATGACACGAAGCGCATCTTCGCGCACCTCAAGCTCACAATCCTCCATTTCAAACAGCTTCTTGTACTGTTTAACCAGAGCGTTCTTGGGTTCCGTCAGAATTTGAATCAACGCCTCCTCATTCAACTCTTCCAGAGTTGCAACGACCGGCAATCGACCAACAAACTCGGGGATCAGGCCAAACTTAATGAGGTCTTCCGCCTCAACATCGGCAAGTATTTCACCCACGTTGCGCGCATCGTCCTTGCTTTTAACCTCGGCCGAAAAGCCGATTCCACCCTTTTCAGACCGCGCCCGAATGACCTTGTCGAGGCCTGCGAAAGCGCCACCACAGATGAAGAGGATGTTTGCGGTGTTAACCTGCAGAAACTCTTGCTGGGGATGCTTGCGGCCACCCTGAGGAGGAACTGATGCGACCGTTCCTTCGATCAGCTTCAACAATGCCTGCTGGACACCTTCACCCGACACATCCCGCGTAATCGAGGGGTTGTCTGATTTTCTTGAAATCTTGTCGATCTCATCGATATAGACAATGCCGGACTCGGCCTTCTCGACATCGTAATCGCACTTTTGCAGGATCTTCTGAATGATGTTTTCGACATCTTCGCCGACATAGCCTGCTTCCGTGAGGGTTGTCGCATCAGCGATCGTAAATGGAACATCCAGGAGGCGAGCCAGCGTTTCAGCCATCAGGGTCTTTCCGGATCCCGTGGGTCCAATCAGGAGAATATTGCTTTTGGCGAGCTCGACTTCGCCTTTTTTTGCATTCCCCTGAGAGCGTAGGCGCTTGTAGTGATTGTAGACAGCAACCGACAACGTCCGCTTGGCCTTATTCTGACCAATGACGTATTCATCCAGAACTTCCTTGATTTCCTTTGGCTTAGGGAGCTTGTCCGTTGCCTGCAACTGAGTTTCTTGGAGTTCCTCACGAATAATGTCATTGCAAAGCTCGACGCACTCGTCGCAAACGTAGACGGATGGACCGGCAATCAGCTTTCTGACTTCGTTCTGGCTTTTACCGCAAAACGAACAGTACAGAAGCTTGCCGCCACCATCTTTGCCCCGTTTCTCTTCACTCATGTGGAATACCCTGAATATCATGGAACCCGAGGGTCCCGGAGTTGCAGGACAAGTGCCCTGCAACGCCAGTTATTAATCACCTGCCAATTGGCCTCAAATCAGGCCAATCGGATCATCAATCAAACCGTTCTACGGTCCAGAACCTTGTCGATCAGACCATATTGCGCCGCATCCTGAGCGCTCATGAAGTTGTCACGATCAGTGTCATTCGCGATCTTCTCAATCGGTTGGCCGGTGTGATCGGCGAGAATCGTGTTCAGACGATCTCGAATCGAGAGAATTTCTCGCGCATGAATATCAATATCGCTGGCCTGCCCCTGAAAGCCTCCCAACGGCTGGTGGATCATCACCCGGGAGTGCGGCAGACAATAACGTTTCCCGGCAGCGCCGCCTGCAAGCAGCAATGCCCCCATGCTAGCAGCCTGACCGATGCACAGAGTGCTGACATCCGGCTTGATGAACTGCATGGTGTCGTAGATGGCAAGGCCAGATGTGACCACACCACCGGGAGAGTTGATATAAAGGTGAATATCCTTATCCGGATTCTCAGACTCAAGGAACAGCAGCTGTGCAATGACCAGATTGGCCATGTAGTCTTCAACCTGCCCCACAAGAAAAATGACCCGCTCCTTCAGAAGACGGGAGTAGATATCGAAAGCACGCTCGCCACGCGCCGACTGCTCGATGACGACAGGCACCAGCCCCGTCGCTTCCGTGGGGATGTTGCGCTGCAGGTTGCTAAGAATCATGCAGGAAATACCTCTTGCTAATTGATGGATTCAGTTCAGACCGATCCCGTGGCAGCAGTCATCAGCGCCTGGAAATCGATGCTTTCTGAACTGGTCTTGGCCTTACCGACAACGAGATCAACGATCTGGTCCTCAAGCACCATGTTTTCAATCTCGCGAAGACGCGTCTTGTCAGCATAGTACCAACGAACCACTTCCTGAGGATCCTCATAGCTAGATGCCAGATCTTCAACCGCCTGACGAACCCGAGCATCCTCGACTTTCACGCCATGCGCATCAATAACCTTGCCGAGAATCAGTGCGAGAGCCACTCGGCGCTTTGCGAGAGGCGCCAACTGCTCTTTCAGCGCTGCCTCATCGAGATCCTGCTTGTGCTTGCGCGCAGATTCGCGGTAGGGCTTAAGGAGCTCTTCGAGTTCATCCTTGAGAAGAACTTCAGGCAACTGCAGTGTATTGCGTTCGAACAACTGATCCATGACAGAACTCTTGGTTCTGTTCTTGAGAGCGCGGTTCATTTCACGCTCCATATTGGACTTGATATCCTGGCGAAGTTCGGCGATATCGCCGCTCTCGACGCCAAATCCCTTCACAAATTCCGCATCGATCACAGGAAGCTTCGGCTCCTCGACCCGAGCGACTTCGATCACAAAATGGGCCGTACTGCCTGACAGCTTTTCATTCGGGTATTCCTTCGGAAATTCAATATCGAATTCCGTCTTGGCCCCGGCGGAAAGCCCAATGAGCTTGTCTTCGAAACCAGGAATCATCTGACCCGACCCGATAACCACCGGGAAGTTTTCGGTCTTGCCATTGGTGAAGTTCTCTCCGTCATGCGTTCCTTCAAAGGCGATCACGATGCGATCATCCTTCTGACTGGCGCGCTCAACCGCTTCGAACGTCTTACGTTGCTCACCAAGACGCTCCAACATGCGATCCACGTCCGCGTCATCAACCTTGGAAGTGAACTGCTTGACTTCCAGGGTTTCGAGGGGCATCGGCACGAAGTCCGGGATGATCTCAAAGGTCGCTTCGTACTCTAAGCCTTCACCTTCAGCAATTTTGTTTGCCTTGATCTGCGGAGCGCCTGCCGGATTCAGCTTTTGTTCCCGCACGGCATCATAGAAACTTGACTGGAGCAGATCAGAAACAACTTCTTGGCGAACCTCTTCACCATAACGCTTCTTGATCACGGCCTGAGGGACCTTGCCAGGCCGGAAGCCATCAATCTTCACTTTTCCGGACATGGACTGCAGCCGGGAATTTACCTGCTGGCTGATCTTTTCCTCAGGAACTGTCACGGTCATTTTGCGGGAAAGTTCGGACGTTGCTTCAACAGACACTTGCATGTCGGACACACCTCAGACTAAGTTATTCGGTAGGAACTTGGGGAAAGGCAACGGCCGGTCGGACCCATAGGGTGTCCGGGTACCGGCACGCGCTTCAACTGGTGCGAATGGGGAGACTCGAACTCCCACGGGTTACCCCACTGGAACCTAAATCCAGCGCGTCTACCAATTTCGCCACATTCGCTCAAAAGGTTCTGCCGCAAAGCAATCTCTCGACCTCGTTGATCACATCAAACGCATCTACTCGGAGATTACTCGCGCCCAATCTTCCTATTATAGGGACTTACCGGTCGTTTTTCACCTTAGGCTTACGCCGTAGAAAATGAACAGCTCTTTCTCCAAGCATACTTCCGTCAAACATGAAGAGGGTGTCATCAAGTTTAATGTGGTGCATAAGGACACCCTTCCCCTTGATCATCCCCAACTCCTCGAACTCAATGCCTGGAGAAACCTTCTATTCAAAGTCGGCCTGACCGGACAGGATCCTGACCGTTACGGAGGTTTGGGATATGGCAATTTCTCTATTCGAGAGAACGGCACACAATTCTTGGTTAGCGGCACTCAGACCGGGATGCTCGCCGAATTGGGCAAAGAACACTATGTCAGAATCTTAAGCGCTGACCTGACGCAGAACCACGTCGAAAGCGAAGGCCCCCTGCCGCCTTCCTCTGAAACGATGACCCATGCGGCCGTTTACGCGGCAAACCCTGAAATAAAGTGCGTATTTCATGTGCATCAGCCCATCATCTGGGGCCTTTCGAGAAAACTGTGCTTACCCGAAACTCCGCCTGATATCCTCTACGGCACCGTCGCCATGGCCAGACAGATCGGCGCACTCATTCGGAGTCATCATGGGCCGGTCATCGCCATGAAAGGCCATGAGGATGGGCTCATCGCCGTAGGGGTCACATTAAAAGACGCCGGGGGGGCCATTATGGATATTCTCGCCAAAGCGCTGGCCTGGCCCTCCAATCCCCTAAAATAAACACCGCCGTCAACAGGAAAACGACTCGATGTTCAAGAAAAAGCTCGACCTTATGATCACTTACCCCGTGCACTTCAGCGCGTTCGTGGCCACTTATGGCCTCCTGATCTTCCTTCCTCTGATCCGTCCACCTATTCTTTTGACTCTCGTCCTCGTCACTCTTCTGGTCTGGCTATCCATGTTTTATGGACGGATCCTTGCGGCTGCGGAAAAGTCAGGGGCAGATCCTTCGGCGTGAATCGAAAGTACTCTAGAAAACGAGCGGCCGGACCGAAGGCCCGGGCAAATAAAAAAGTCATCCCGTATCAGGGGGCTCATGTTCTGCGACGAATCTCGGCGATTTTTTACGACTGCATCTTGCTCTTGGGCATCTTGTTCGCCCTAACGGCAATACTTTTAACTCTGAATCGAGGCGAGGCTTTCGTCCCGGGCAGCGTCTACTACGACCTCGCTCTCATCGTGACTTCGATGTTCTTTTTTACTTGGTTCTGGAGCCATGGTGGACAAACCTTAGGGATGCGCGCCTGGAGGATCAAGCTTGAAAAGGCTGATGGCCAGCCCTGCGACGTCCGGACCGCTCTGACACACATGATGGTCGGCAGCCTTCTCGGATCAGCATGTGGAATTGGGTGGTTGTACGCTCTCTTCAATCAGGATCGAAGGGCGCTTCAAGATGTCCTCTGTGGGACTCGGATCGTGAAGGTTACGTCCTCCCCGCCCTGAAGAGCAGGGATTCGACGTGTAGTACTGGACCACTCCACTGCGCGGAGATCGGCCCAGCTTACGGACCGAAGAGGCTTTAGACCTCTTCTTCGTTGACCTGGTGATGCTTCACTTCACCACGATGGATCCGGACATAATCTTCCAGTTGTCGCGTTGCCGCAGAAAACGCATCGCGCAGGGCAACATAGACATCCTGATGGGCCTGCTTGTCGTGGTGATCACGACTGACAACGATGTGTTTTTGAGGAACGCTGATTTCAATACGCACCTTGTAGAGATTGCCATGGTGCTGATGATGGTGCTCTGCCTCTACTGCCACCCTGCAACTGGTGATGTTATGGCAGTGTTGTTCCAATTTGGCCGCTTTTTCACGAATGCGGGCCTCAACGGCATCAGAGTGTTCGACGCCGTGGAAAGTAATCTCTAGTGGTAGTTGCATGGGCTCTCCTGTTCCTTATTCTTCGATCAACCGCGGACAACGTTACACAGGCTATCTCCACCCTTCAAGTCCGTTTCGGCAATTCAGAGGTTTAAGCCTACCCTCGAATCTCTCCCAAAAGATCCTCAGTCACTTTTTTCATTCGCCCCCTGAGAAAAAGAAGCCGCCATTTTGATCCGCCCGCCTGACGCCAAAGGAGCGCTGATCGAATTCCTGCCATCAGCAATGTCCTGATGGCCGTTGCGTTCTGCGGGTCGGAGAGGTGCCTTTGCTCACCTGCAACCATGATTCTTGGCCGCAATGTACTTACAGTGTCTTGATATGCGCTCGCAAGAATTTCGAGAACCTCAGGGTCAACCCGTTCTTCGGACCGCTCCCAGATCTCACGAGCGTCCCGGATCGCTTGACTGACCCGATCCGTCATGACCGGATTTTGCGTAACCCCAGGCTCAAGAAAAATCAGCGTTGAAGCATAACGCGCCGTCTCAGGATCCACCTCGCGAGGCTCCGAGAGCTGACGCCTCAGGGCCTCAAGACCGTATTCAAGGTTTGAAAGCCCTCCGAACACATCCAGAATACTCTCGGCATCTACCATGAAAAGACTAAGGACCGACGCACGGAGCGCACCATCATTTCTGCGTCCCGTTCTTGCGATTTGCTTGACCAGATCGGTTGCCTGGGCCAAGCCTGCCATAGCAATAACCTGATTTCTCAGTGAGTGTTCCATGCGGCTGATTCAATCCATTTATTCGGCGCGTAAAAGCGCCTGACCATCGAATTGGATTCCGGACCATCCGGACTTCATGAAGGTCCGGATATTCATGTGATCCGTCCCTTCGGGGTGATGAAGGACGTCCTCCCGATAGAACTTACCGAAGAGCTGAAGGGTCTCAGCTTCTGTAAGACAGTTTTCAGAGGCAAAACTGAAGATTTTCAGGGAACCAACGTTCGTCCCGGGCTCGCTGACCACCGGTGCCTCGCCTAAACCATTGGTAAATCGAGTCGGCGTGTAGCGATAGTTCCTGTCAATCACGGCGATGGTTTCTTCAAATTCAACAGGCTCTCCCGACTTAACGCGAAGGAGTAACTGGTCAATGCTGTCGGTCATTTTTTTCGGGTACCTGATTGGTTTGGAGGGGGATGAATGGTGGAAAGTAGCGGCTTGATGATCCTGAGAACCTTATCTCTCAGCAAAGGCTGGGCCTTCTCCCCGGGATGAATGCCATCTGGCTGCATGAGATCAGGAACATCACCGACGCCCTTGAGGAAATCAGCAACAATGGGAACACTCATCTCCTTGGCCAACTGATGGTAAACCACCTCGAATCGCTCAGAGAATCGCTTGCCGAAGTTGGGGGGCATTTGCATACCTATCAAGACAGGAGTCACCGACGCTTTCTTGCTGATCGCAATCATCTCCCGAAGATTGTGCTCCATTTCCTGAAGATTGATGCCACGCAGCCCATCATTAGCGCCCAGTTCAATAATGATGACATCCGGACTATTCTGGCGGATGAGCGCGGGAAGTCGAGCGAGCCCTCCCGCCGTGGTATCTCCAGAAATGCCTGCATTGATCACCCGGTTTTGTTGTGGATCAATCGCTGCACCCAGCAAAGCCACCCAGCCTGTAGAGCGATCGGCCAGGCCATAACCCGCGCTGATGCTATCCCCTATAACGAGAAGCGTAGCGGCTTCAATGCGACCAGCCGAGAGAAAGATCGCTACAACCAACAGGATTCTGTACATGATGCCAAAGAATCAAAATGACTCCGAAGGAGCCGACGTCAAGCTGCTTGAGCTCAATGGGGTTGGAAAAACCGTTGCGACCCCAGAAGGTCCCCTCAACATTCTGCAGGGAGTCAGCCTAACGATCAATCAGGGCGAAACCGTCGCAATCGTCGGTTCGTCAGGCTCCGGAAAGTCCACGCTGATCGGCCTGATGGCAGGCCTGGATACACCGACCGAAGGGACAATATCTTTTCTCAGCCAAGAAATGGGGCATCTTGATGAAGATGCACGGGCTCTCCTTCGTCTCGGTCGAGTAGGCTTCGTCTTCCAATCGTTTCAGCTCCTCCCCCATCTCAACGCCATTGAGAATGTGATGCTGCCACTGGAATTGACCAACATGCCCAACCCAACCCACCGAGCCCATGCATTACTCGAGAGCGTCGGACTGTCCGACAGACTGCATCACTACCCGAACCAACTTTCGGGCGGAGAGCAGCAAAGAGTAGCGATCGCCAGAGCTTTTTCAACCTCCCCTCAAGTCCTTTTCGCCGATGAACCTACCGGCAATCTGGATACCGAAAGGGCCATGATCATTGCCGATCATCTCTTTGAACTCAATAAGGAGCATCAAACCACCTTGATACTCGTCACCCACGACCCTTACCTCGCTAAACGCTGCCAAAGAACGATCAGATTGGTTCAGGGAAAGATCGCTCTAGAGGAAGTGAAAGCGTGAACAGCCTGTGGAAGATTGCATGGAGAGTCTTTTTTCGTGATCTTCAACGGGGTGAACTCAATACCCTGATCGGTTCTCTGATTGTTGCCGTGGCTGGCATTTCGGCGACCGGGTTTCTGTCCGACCGCTTGGAGAGGACCATGGACGAGGGGGCCGCGATGATTCTCGGCGGCGACCTTGCGATCCGAGGAAGAAGTGAGCTAGCCCCCGACTGGAAAACCGAAGCCCTCCAGCTTGGGCTGACCGTCATTGAAAATGTCGAATTTTCCAGCATGCTGGTCGACACTGAAAACATGGTGCTCGCCGGCGTCAAGGCCGTAGAGCCCGGATATCCTCTTCGCGGCGACATAATCACCCAAGATGCCCCCTCCTTACCGCCAACGATCAGACATGAAATTCCAGAACGCGGCGAGGTCTGGGTTGATGCCGACGTGCTTGAGCGCTTGTCGCTGAAAATCGGAGATTCCGTCTCGATTGGCGACAGTGTTTTCAAAGTCACGCATATCGTGATTCGGGAACCCGATAGTCGCAGTGATTTCTCCAGCCTTTCACCGCGTGTCCTAATGAACCGAAGGGATCTCGCAGCCACTCATGTGATCAGGCCTGGGAGTCAACTCACGTTCGCGACGCTCATGACCGGAAACCCGGAGCACCTCAACCAGTTCAAGTCACTCATCCAGCCTCACCTCCGGGCAGATCAGAAAGTGACAGGACTGGATGATGACAGACCAGAACTGGGCAAAATCATTCAGCGAACACGCCAGTTTTTAAGCTTCTTCAGTCTGGCCATCCTGCTGATGTCAGCCGTCGCAATCGCCCTGGCATCCTCAGACTACATCCGACGTCATTCCGAATTCATCGCGCTTCTTCGCTGTCTTGGTACCGGCAACGTATCGATCTCATGGATTTTATGGGTGCAGCTGTCAGGCATTGGACTGCTTGGAAGTCTGATTGGAATTCTCGGAGGTGCCGTAATCGAAGTGATGATGCTTCATGGATTGAAAATCCTCTTGCCCGCCCACGCCGAAACCCACGCGCTCCACAGCACGGTCTTCGCTTTGGTCGCCGGCAATATGCTTCTCTTCACCCTTGTACTACCTGCAATCATTGATCTTCGAAACAGAAGTAGCTTGGGTATCTTCCAAAACACGCCAGATGAACCCCAAAAACGCCGGAGCAGCATCTACTTGCTGGGCCTGATTCTGTTGACGACCGTTTTGTACTGGCACGCCAGGGACACCCAACTGATCGGCAGCACACTTGGAATGACCTTGGGGTTGATGCTCATACTGACGCTTGGAGCCAGTGTGATTTTGAAGGTCCTTCGCCAAATCGGCCTGAAGATTCCCTCCCTTCAAATACGTTTAGGCATCAGGAGGCTATACAGACATCCAAGAAGAACGCTGATTCAACTCGCAGGGTTCGGCCTTACCTTTGGCGCACTGAGCCTCGTCACACATCTCCGCTATGACTTGATCGATGATTGGATGGCCCATTTGCCAGAATCTGCGCCTAACTATTTCGTCATCAATTTGTTCGATAACGATCTGGCGCCATTCCGGGAGCTGCTCGAACAGCATGCACCGCAACCATTGGAGCTTTACCCAGTCGTCAGGGGCAGATTGGTAAAGATCAATGGCGAGGCCGCAATGGATCGAGCCAGAAAGGATAAACGTGCAGAAGGCGCCCTCAACCGTGACCTAGCCTTGACCTACGCTGAACATCTCCCCTCAGACAATAGCGTCGTTGAAGGCCGCTGGAATCCAGACTCAGGCGCCGGAGACGTATCGATTGAAGAAGGTCTGGCCCGGCGTCTTGACGTTCACCTCGGTGATCGACTCGAATTTGATTTTCTTGGGGTCACTCTCGCGGCTAACGTTAGAAGCATTCGAAGCGTTCACTGGGACAGGATGACACCCAACTTTTTCTTCATCTTCTCCGAAGGGACCCTCGAACAATTTCCACGAACATGGATGACAAGTCTTCATATCGACGATACACAATTCACGCTGAAAAGGGCGTTGATCAACCGATTCCCTTCACTGACGCTGATTGAAATCGGACGTCTGGTTGATCAGATCCATCGTGTCGTCGAGGGAATTGGAGCTTCGGTCCTCCCTCTGCTTGCCCTGTGCCTCGCCGCGGGTATCTGCGTCTTGATCACGGGACTCTTCGCCACTCGCCAAGACAGATTGAATGAAGATCGACTACTGAGAGTACTCGGAGCATCTGCCCGGACAACTCGTCAGATGCAACTGACAGAGTTCTTGGTACTGGGGAGCTTGTCGGGGGCTTTCGGCGCTTCGATTGCCGAGGCGCTTCGATGGGGACTCTATCGCCACGTACTGGAAATTCCCTTCTCGTTTCAAGCTGGGCATTTCGTAGTACTCCCCTTGTCAGGGGCTATAGCCATGAGTCTTGCAGGCTTGTGGGCTTCGGGTTTAAATCGGCAAACCCTTTAAATAACGGGGCCCTCCAAGAGCCCCGTCCATTGCGAATCGATCAAGAACCGGACTTAACGTTGACCTTGGAGGTCCAACCGGTCTTACCCTGGCATTCCCCATCCGAGATAGCAACCTTCACGAAAGGCAGAAGCCCTACGACTTGTTCCTCTTCGATCGTGCCATGAGTGCCAGATGCAGCAACGCAAATATTCAGATCGCTGTCTTCATCTTCTGACGCGCTGACCAGTCCTGGCGTAGCCGTGAGGTGCGACAGCCCCCCGTTCGGATTCTCCAGCGTCACCGTCTGACCCAGGCTGACGGTGGACTTAACCTGAACCTTACCAGCCTCCCCACCACCCGTCACACCGAGTGCAATGGCGACCACCGCGCCCGCTCCAACAATCGCGTAGAGCGCTTTAGGATTGGTCTTTAGCGTATTGATGAGGCCAGCAGCTGCATTATTTTCTGACATCGAATTCTCCTCGTTAATTCTTGTAGATGCGCCTGCTTGGTGTGGATACTCGGTGGCATTCCAGCCCCAATGGGACGGCAGACAGATGGCATTTTAACCAGAAACCGTCACGGAATCCCGTATTTGGAAAAGAGTCCTTGGCTCAATGGTTCCATCGCTTTCAATAAGGATTAGACTGATCGGGCACAGTCGGCCATACACTTCCTATGCTGCATACGATTCTATTTCTTCTCATCATTGCGACTGCCCTTTTTCTACGGACCAAACTCCGGGAAACGAGACTTGCAAGCCTTAGCCCAACGCAGCAGTCACTGATTGCGCTTGGCGCCTTGGTCTTTTTGCTTTTGGCACTGACAGGGAAACTCGGACTGCTGATACCGCTGATGGGCGCCGTGGTTGCCGCCGTCGTCGCTCTCGTATCCAGACTGGCCCCCATCCTGTCCCCTCTTCTGGCGCGACACCTGCCCCTGTGGCTCGAAAAACTCATGCGCGATGAGGGAGCATCAGGCAGGACTTCAGGCAAGGGCAGCACATATTCAACTGCAAGAACCCTTTACCTAGAGATGACGCTTGACCATGAATCTGGCCGCATGGATGGGCGTGTAAGACAAGGTCGTCATGAGGGCCAAAGACTTTCTGAGCTCTCCTTGACTGCCCTGGTTGAACTCTATCGACTCTACGATCGCGACGACCGGGAATCGGCTCAACTCCTCGCCGCCTTTATCGAGAGGAGCTTTGGCAACCAGTGGAACAATCAGGCTAACCAGACCTCAGCATCCGAGGTATCGCTAGATCGTGAAGAGGCTTTCAGAATTTTGGGGCTTGATGAAACTGCGACGGAGGAGGAGATCATCGCGGCTCATCGGCGACTCATGCAGAAGGTTCATCCCGATCGCGGTGGTTCGGACTATCTGGCCTCCCGCATCAATCAGGCCAAGGATCATCTACTCAGAAAATAACGAGATCAGGACCGATACAACCCCCAGTCAACTGATTTCTTAATGGTAGAATCCTGAGGATAATCCTAAGATCGATCCCATCAGATCAACTTGTTTGGAGCGACCATGAAACTGATTACCGCCATCATCAAACCCTTCAAGCTCGACGACGTTCGAGAATCGCTATCCGAACTGGGTATTACAGGCATTACAGTGACCGAAGTGAAGGGATTCGGACGACAGAAGGGGCATACCGAACTCTATCGCGGCGCCGAATACGTTGTCGACTTCCTCCCGAAGGTGAAGGTCGAAGTTGCCGTCTCCGACGCCCTTCTGGATCAGTCGATCGAGTGCATCATCAAGGCCGCCAATACCGGCAAAATCGGTGACGGGAAGATCTTCGTCAGCAATCTAGAACAGGTCATTCGTATCCGGACGAGCGAAACCGGCGAACAAGCACTTTGAGAAACGTCATTATTCCGTGACCCTCGAAACGACTGATCGTCCCGGTGCAACCGCCGGGACATCCACTAATTGCACCCACTCCTCCACAGCCATCAAAACCTTCGATGGGGCTGACCGTGTGCGGGAGATTCCGTATAACTACACCTCCTATTCAGACCGAGAGATTGTCATCCGACTTCTTGGGGAAGAATACTGGCTGATACTCCAAGACCTTCGCTCCGAGCGCATCACCGGACGCTCGTCGAAAATGCTTTACGAGGTACTGGGTGACATCTGGGTCATTCAGCGCAATCCTTACCTCGAAGACGATCTGATTCAAAACGCTTCGCGTAGAAAAGCCCTGCTCGGCGCCCTCAGGCACCGATTGGATCAGATGGATGCGCGAAGGAAAGTACTGGAAACTGAAAAACCGGATCGAGTCCCGAAGGTGCTCGCACTTCTGGAAGCAGCATACCGTGCGGTTGACCAGTTCGAGATCGCCCTTGAGAAGACGCGCCAACTTCGCCAGCGGGCGCTTCGCAAACTGGCAAAACACACTCGAAAGGACAACATCACCTTTGACGGTTACGCACGCGTAACCCATGTGACCGATGCGACAGACTGGCGCGTCGAATATCCTTTTGTTGTTCTGTACCCCGATACCGAAGAAGAAATTGCGCCTTTGGTCCGGACCCTGATCGAACTGGGTCTCACCATCATCCCAAGAGGGGGCGGAACAGGCTATACGGGTGGAGCCGTCCCGCTTACACCACTCTCAGCGGTTATTAATACCGAGAAGCTGCTGGATGTACGCATGGAGTCGGGATCCTCCGCCGGCCACCTCCTTCACACGGGTGCGGGCGTGGTCACCCGACGCGCCATGGAAGCGGCTGAAAGCAAAGGTCTTGTCTTTGCCTGCGATCCCACATCTGCAGATGCGTCCTGCATCGGCGGCAACATCGCCATGAATGCGGGCGGAAAGAAAGCCGTCCTTTGGGGAACAGCGCTCGACAACCTCATGTCATGGCGGATGGTGGATCCTGACGGCCACTGGATGGAAATCGAGCGCCTAGATCATAACTTCGGCAAGATTCATCTGGCTCCGGAAGTAAATTTCAGGATTCGCCGTCTGGATGCCAAGGGCAAGAAACTGCTCAGTGAAGAAATACTCACTCTGCCCGGCGAGCGCTTCCGAAAGACGGGACTTGGCAAGGACGTCACGGACAAATTTCTCGGTGGACTTCCCGGAATCCAGAAAGAGGGATGCGATGGCCTCATTACGTCGGCCACCTGGATTCTTCACCAGATGCCGCCGGTCACTCGTACATTCTGCCTTGAGTTTTTCGGTCAGGTTCGCGAGGCCGTTCCTGCTATTGTGGAAATTCGGGATTTTCTGGAGTCCCTGCCCAAGACCGGCGATGACCGGGTCATGCTGGCAGGACTTGAGCATCTTGATGAACGCTACGTCAAGGCTGTTGGCTATGCCACCAAGGCCAAGAAAAAGGGCCGCCCCAAAATGGTCCTTATTGGAGACATCGTTGGCGACAACGAAGACGCTGTTGCGCGCGCAACCAGTGAAGTCGTCCGCCTCTGCAATGCCCGCGAAGGTGAAGGCTTCGTCGCCGTTAGCCCCGAAACCCGTAAAACCTTCTGGCTGGATCGTGCCCGGACTGCAGCGATTGCAAGGCATACCAATGCCTTCAAGATCAATGAAGATGTCGTTATTCCCCTTCCACGGATGGGCGAATACTGTGACGGCATTGAGCGTTTCAATATTGAACTCTCCATCCGTAACAAATTGCGCTTGTGCGATGCGCTGAGAGAGTTTCTCTCAGGCGAACTGCCCGTCAGAGCCTATGAAGAAGGCGTAGACAAGGATGCGCTAATCGGAGAACGCCGGGGCCGAGCGCTCACAGTCATTGATCGAGTCAGCACCCGCTGGCAGTGGATCCATGACCATCTGGATCTTCCGCTAGATCAAGCCACGCTTTCATTCGAAGAACTGGGTATTCACACAGGAATACCCACCAATCGGACCGAGTCGCCTACGCTCTTCCACAGCCTGCAGGACCATTCCATCCGAATCTCCTGGAAAACGGAACTGAAAAAACCCTTCCAGGATATCTTCGAGGGGGATAACTTTCGGGCGGTAAGCGAGCGTATCGAAGCCATTCATCGCGACATCCTGAGAGGCCGTGTCTTTGTAGCGCTCCATATGCACGCCGGAGATGGCAATGTGCATACCAATCTTCCGGTGAACTCTGATCACTACACGATGCTGCAGGAAGCGAATGCTACTGTAGAACAGATCATGTCCCTTGCCCGCTCGCTGGGAGGCGTCATTTCAGGTGAGCACGGAATCGGGATCACCAAGTATGAGTTCCTGACACCTGAAGAAGTCGGACCCTTTCATGCCTATAAAGCCAAAGTCGATCCGAACGGACACTTCAATAAAGGCAAACTGCTGCCTGGTAGTGATCTGACACGCGCCTACACCCCCTCCTTCAGCCTCATGGGATTTGAATCCCTGATCATGAAGCAGAGTGATATTGGCGCGATTGCGGACTCCATCAAGTCCTGCCTGCGTTGCGGTAAATGCAAGCCGGTTTGTTCAACGCATGTGCCAAAGGCCAATCTGCCCTATTCGCCCAGAAATAAGATCCTTGCCACATCTCTCCTGATCGAAGCCTTCCTCTATGAGGAGCAAACTCGGCGTGGTGTATCGATTACGCACTGGAAGGAATTTGAAGATGTCTCCGAACATTGCACGGTTTGCCACAAGTGCTTCAATCCGTGCCCGGTAGATATCGATTTCGGGGACGTTTCCATGAACATGCGCAATCTGTTGCGCAAAATGGGCAAGCAGAGCAGCAATCCGGCGAAAAGACTCGCGATGCTATTCCTCAACGCATCGACACCCGGCACGATCAAATTACTGCGGCTTGGAATGATCGATATCGGCTATCGGATGCAGCGACTCGGCAGCCGTCTCCTGGCCCCGTTAGCCAAAGCACAGTCGCAGCATCCTCCGGCGTCGCTTGGACAACCGCCGATCCGCGAGCAGGTGATCCATTTCATCAACAAAAAAATGCCGAGCAACCTCCCGAGCCAGACCGCTCGTGCCATGCTCGATATCGAGGACAATCAGATTGTCCCAATCATCCGAGACCCCAAGAACACGCAGGTCGAAAGCGAAGCTGTGTTCTATTTCCCGGGATGTGGATCAGAACGACTCTTTTCTCAGGTCGGTCTTGCCACACAAGCCATGCTCTACCACGTTGGGGTACAAACCGTTCTCCCTCCCGGCTACCTCTGCTGCGGCTATCCTCAGAGGGCGGCCGGACAAGATGACAAAGCGGAAAAGATCAGTACGGACAATCGCGTGCTCTTCCATCGCGTAGCCAACACGCTGAACTATCTCGACATCAAAACCGTGGTAGTGAGTTGCGGCACGTGTCTGGATCAGCTTGAAGGCTATGAGTTTGAGAAGATTTTCCCCGGATGCCGATTGATCGATATTCACGAGTTCTTGCTGGAGAAAGGCCTCTCCATCGAAGGTGCGAAGGGACAAAGGTATGTCTACCATGACCCCTGCCATACCCCCCTGAAGGTACGAGAGCCGATCAAGACCGTCAATGCGCTGGTCCGACAGGAATCAGGAGCGCCCATTTTCCGCTCGGATCGCTGCTGCGGAGAATCAGGAACACTCGCGATCGCTCGTCCTGATATCTCGACTCAGGTGCGGTTCCGTAAGTTGGAGGAACTTGAGAAAAATCGTGATCGATTGAACGCTGAGTCCGAAGAAGGCCCGATCAAGGTCCTGACCAGTTGTCCTTCATGCCTGCAGGGACTGAGCCGCTATAAGGACGACATTCGTGACTTGGATGCCGACTACATCGTTGTCGAGATGGCGCGCAACATCCTTGGAAAGAACTGGATGAAGGACTATATCGGCAAGGCAAGCAAGGGCGGTATTGAAAGGATTCTCGTCTGAGACCGTTGCTTACTGGAGATTTGACGGCGTGTGCTCACGACAGATCTTGTCATGCTGATCCTGAGCCAGAGTCTCTTGGGTCAGATTACAGGTGACGCTGCCGTCCGTGCCCTTCAAATGATGAGCGCAACTCATACATGCGCCAAAGGTTTTTAAACCATTCGCCTTTTGCAAGGTAGCCAAAAGATTCTGGAGAACCGTACCGGCTACCTTCAATTCATGCTGCGCCATTTCATCAAGTGCAATCCCCAGCGAGACAGGAGGAATTGAATCCTCAAGAACCGAGCGGCCCTCATCAGTCAAGCTCAGGTGAACCACGCGTCTGTCCTTGGGATCCGATTGTTTTTTCACCAGTCCTGCATTTTCCAGAACCGCGAGCGTCTGCGAGACCGTTCCCTTGGTCAATCCGAGAAATTCGGCCACAGCCATCGGAGTATTGCTGTAATGATTGCTCCGCAGAAGATAATGCAAGGCTTCAATTTGAACTGGCTGCAACCCTTTGCTGACGCCCGACTTTCGGACACTGGCCCGCATCAGATTGGCAATGCGTTCCATTTGCTCGTACATATGATTCGGCGTCATCGATTCAAAATTCCTGCCTTAAGACCAATTAGCGTTCCAGATCAGGCGCGAAATTGCCCATCACTGGCGGAGGTGCTTTGCAGTTGAACATCCCTGCTGAACGCAAAACCCCATCCACTGAAGCAAGAATTGAGCCGAATCTAAAACCCTCGAGATAACTGATGATTCCGGGGGCATCGCAACAGGCACCAAAAAAAACGCCCCATTGAGGGGCGTTTTTGACCTTTTTTAGTGCGCCTTCGCGCAACCTAGCTTATTTGGCAGCAGGTGCCGGCGGTATGACTGCGCTTTTTGCATCCTGCCTTTCTTCATGAACACGATGACCATCGCTGGGAGCATTTTCAATCGCCTTGCCCATGCAGGTCATGATGTGATCGGTGATGCCTAGAGCGGCCTCACGCGCCTTTTGGCGGGATCCGAAGAGTTGCTCAAAGTCCTTGATCGAATTTTCAGCATCTTGAGCGGACTTGACCGTGAAGAAACGCTCATACGCTTTAAAGAATTCCTCTCTGCGGGGATCCCCAGCAAACCCTGGCAGCGAACTTGAGATTTCATCTACGACACAGTCGGCCACGCCCGCTGGATCCAAGTTGTAATCCTTCAGATCCTGGTCCTCACTGAACCGCTCAATCAAAATCTCCCTGAGACCCGTCTTTTCCTTTTTCCCACAGGCCACAAGCGCGAGAGCAGCCAAGAGCAACACGATCAGTTTCTTCATTGATGACCTTCTTTATTTTTTAAAAACACGTACATAAATAGCCGGTTTGACCATCAATCCAGCCATAAATTCATTCTTTAATCGGGGATGTGAGAAAGAGCCCCCCGGGATTCCCTCTCCGCGCCCCTCAACATGTCGCAAACGTCCGAGGAACGGGAGAAATCCGCACCGAGACTAATGACGAAGGAAGACACCTCCTCAATAGACATGGGTGACTCACGAACCTGCGACTGATGCACAATCAGAGTAAACCCCGAGGTCGGGTTGGGCGATGTAGGCACGTAAACCACCAACATCTCCCCCGTGCGATTAGTGACATAGGCAGGAACCCATACATCCTTGCGAGGATACTCGATAAAGACAGAGTCGGTAATCTGCTTTTCATGTCCATCGTGAAACAGACGCAAGACCTTTTGAGAGACCCTGTAGATCACCCCAAGCAGCGGTATGCGATTGATGATCTTTTCCAGAAAATAGAGGATATGTGCCTTATCTTGCTTGATCAGATAACCCACATAGATTAGGACAATCACCGACCCAAGCAACAAAATCCCTGGAAGCAGAATGCTCTCAAAGCGACCATATATTCCAACCAGAAATTCTCTGAGAAGGCTTTCAACCGTGAGAACGATCTGGGTGATTAACAGGATCGGCAGCAAGCCTAGCGCGCCGATCAAGAAATATTCGAACAGCCGGTGTACAGTCTTCATCACTCACCTCGAAAACTCTCCCCATGAAGAGGAATGGAAAGAAGGCACTGACTTCAGGATACTTTGCATCCTGTCACACAATGCATGAGACCCCGCGTCAACACTCGCATATCACCCCGGCCTATGATGCACAATCAGGTGCGGGCATTCTACGATCCCTAGACTTTTTCACAAACATTATCGGGGGCCAAAGGAAATCATGACTGGATTCAAGATGTACACAACCGGGATCTGCCCTTACTGCCAGATGGCTGAAAGGTATCTGAGATCAAAGGGTGTCAATGAAATCGAAAAGATACGAGTCGACCAGGATCCTGGGATCAGGGACGAGATGATTGCCATCACAGGCAGGCGGACTGTCCCCCAGATTTTTGCAGGTGACGTCCATATCGGGGGCTACGACGATCTAGTCGCTCTGGACCAATCCGGGGGGCTTGCTCCCTTGATCGAGCGCTCGTGACCAAAAGTTCGGCCTCAATCACGAATGTCGATTACCTTTCCCTCTCGATCCATAACAAAAAGACGACTTTGAGTGGCCATCTTCCCCAGTACATTTTTTGACTTGTAGACGCAGCGAACCTGATAGCCATGGGGTGTCACCTCAACCTGCCCCCATTCCAGCAACTCAATGGATGCGGCGTCGTGCACATGTTGTTTTAAATACCGCTCTACCGGTGCAACCGCATGATTCCAGGGATTATTAAAAACGGCATCTCGACCTTCGACGGCCGTTCTTGCCCCTGAGGAAGCGGACTTTGAGGCTACCAACGGGGGCGTTGCTGGGGTTGGGGGCTTTGAAGCCAAGGGCCGCACCGGTGCGCTTTCACTTTTTGGCGTCGTTATCGCTGAAGGCGCAATCGACTGAGTCACTACTTCAGAAAACCTCTCAGTGACAGCCATACGGGCTTCTTCGCCCATTTTCGCCAGGATCTCACTGGCAGGAGACGCATTCGACTGAGGACGAGCAACCTGCATGCCCCCGGTCTGCTCGGCATCTCTTGCCTGCCGATCAATCCAACCCTTGAGTTCCATCAATGCTGACTGCCAGGTGATTTCAGCATCAGGGGATGCTTGGATCAACGGCGACTTGACTGCCACTTGCGGCTTCCCACCCGATGATACGTCCCTCGGCTGACCCGAATGCGGTCGGACTGAAGCCGCGTGTAGCCCGGTCGCAGGATCCTTGATGTTAGACGAGGAGTCATGCGAGAACAGCTTTCCCATAGCCGCAAGAACGATGAAAACAAAGATCAGCGTTCCACAGCCCGTATTCATGAAGGCACTTTGGGGGCATCCCGGAAAGCTTTGAACGCATCGCTGAGCGTCTCGTCATCCAAAAGCAACCGATCCACTTTGAGATAGGCCACACCATCATCCGGGACGACTACGGCCTCAATCACGCCGGGAACAGCAAGCAGCTGATCGGACAACAAGGGCATACGGTCCTTCGGGATGTCACGAATATTTTCAAGACGACTCGTCAGATGCTTGGGCGGCCTCATTCCCCATGCAACAAGCAACCACAAGAGTGCGGCAATACCACAGTAGATGAAAACCGAGGCGCTTCCATAACTCCCGACCAAAAGGCCTGCCCCCGTTCCCCCGACAAATGCCCCGAGAAACTGGGCCGTGGAATAAATCCCCATGGCGGTCCCTTTCAAGTCTGGAGGCGCGATCTTGGAGATCATCGACGGTAGTGTGGCCTCCAGCAAATTAAAGCCGGTAAAAAAGAGATAAAGGAGGAAAAATACTCCCCAGAACGTTGTTCCAAGCGAGATAAAGCCGCTGAGCGCAATCCCTACCAAAGCGATAAATGAAAGAAAAACGGGTTTCATCTTCCGCTTTTTTTCTGCCAGGATGACGAAGGGGACCATCGTCAGGATCGCAAGAAGAAAAACGGGCAGATAAATGTACCAATGCTCAGAGGCAGGCATGCCCAACTGATCGCGAATCAGGACCGGGACCACGACAAAACTGGCCGTCAGCATCAGATGTAAACAGAAAATGCCGAAATCGAGGCGAAGTAACTCAGGATTAGAAAACACGCGTCCGATACCGGTCGCACGGAGTTGAGCATCACTGTGAAACCGGGTGATCTCTGGATTCGGAACCCAGACAAACAAAACAAGGAGACTGCTCACAGCCAAGGCGGTAATTAGCCAGAATAGCCCTTGTAGCCCGAGCCAGTTCGATAACACGGGCCCCGCCACGATGGAGATCGCAAACGAGACACCGATACTGATTCCAATCATGGCCATCGCCTTGGTGCGATGCTCCTCGCGCGTCAAATCAGCCGCCAAGGCCATGACAACCGCTGCGACGGCCCCCGCCCCCTGAAGACAGCGGCCCGCAATGATGCCGTAGATAGAGGACGAGAGCGCAGCAACAACGCTCCCGAAAATAAAGAGAATCAGCCCGACGCAAATCACAGGCTTTCGCCCCCACCGGTCGGACCACATCCCGAAGGGGATCTGAAAGATGGCCTGCGTCAAGCCATAAGCACTAATGGCCAGCCCTACCTTGAAGGGAGTCGCATCCGGAAGTTCTCGCGCCAGAACCGAAAAAACCGGCAAGATCAGGAACATCCCGATCATGCGAAGCATATAGATGGACGCCAGCGAAATACTGGCGCGTCGTTCTAGGGGCGTCATCATCGTTGAATTCTGTGACATAAGTGACTAAGCGCTCCGACAAGCTTCAGGCTGCAACATAAACGCGCATTCCAACCGTAACCCGATCAAAGAGATCAAGCATGTCGGAACACTTCATTCGAATACAGCCATGGGAAAGCGGTTCGCCCGTCACGCCGTGGTCAGGGCTACCGTGAATGTAGATGTAACGCCAACCGGTGTCTACCGGCCCATAACGATTGAAACCCGGCTCAAGACCGACCAACCAGAGGATACGCGTCAAAATCCAATCACGCCCCGGATAGGTCCTTTCAAGCTCAGGCCCGTAAACTTCGCCGGTAGGTCGCCGCCCACGAAAGACGGCATTCGGTGGCTCCCCCCCGCCGATTTTGGCGCGGATCTTATGCCAGCCTCGCGGAGTTTTCTCACTACCCTTCTGTTCCCCAACGCCGTTCTTAGCGGTAGATATCGGCCACGTCTGCAAAACAACAGGGCCTTCCATCCATTGGAGCGTTTGACTTCCAACGTCAACGCGGAGATAAGGCCCCCGCTCCATTAACGCCGGACCTTTTCCAATAAGGCAATGGACTCAACGTGGGCGGTCTGAGGAAACATATCCATGACACCGGCACCCAAGAGAGCATAGCCGTGTTCCTGGACCAAAACGCCGGCATCACGAGCCAGGGTTGAGGGGTTGCAGGACACATAAACAATTCGCGACGGTGACCAATGAGGGATCCGTTCAAGAATTTCAAGCGCGCCAGCTCGTGAGGGATCAAGAAGGATCTTGTCGAATTTTTGCATGGCCCAAGGTTGCCCTTCGACAGGCTTGCTCAGATCTGACACATGAAATTCGGCATTCGTGATCGCATTTGACTCGGCATTCTGCCGCGCTCGTTCGACAGCCTCTGCGCTGCCCTCGACACCAACGACATGGGCTGCTCTTCTGGCCAGCGGCAAAGTGAAGTTACCAATGCCACAAAAGAGATCCAGAATCACGTCTGTCGGCTGCGGATCCAGTAATTCAAGAACACGTCCGATCATCTTTTGATTGATGGTCGGATTGACTTGAGTGAAATCCGTCGCCTTGAACGAAAAGTGAACATCCGATTCTGGAATGGAATATTGGAGGAAAGGCTTAACCTCTTTCAGAAGAGGAACGACCGAATCCGGACCTCCTCGCTGCAGGAATACGTCAAAGCCTTCGTCCCTGGCAAAGTCTTCAAATCGCTTTCTATCGTCGTCGCTCAAATCCTCAAGAATCCGGAAAACCAGAGCCACCTGATCGTCACTCATTGCCACTTCAATCTGTGGAACGCGATCACGTATGGACAGGCCGTGAATCATCTCAGCAATGACACCCAGTCGAGTGCCAACCCGGGCGTCGAGCACCGGGCATACGTCAATTTCCGTAATGAAGGGACTGGATCGTTCTCTGAATCCCACCAGAACCTTGCCCTTCTTGTGAACAAATTTGACGCCCAGACGCGCCTTCTGGCGGTAACCCCAGGACGGTCCCGTCAGAGGATCGAATACAGGAAAACCCTCAAGCTTTCCGATGCGCTGGAACTGATCAAGCAGCAACCCTTGCTTGAAGCGAATCTGCTCTACATCGTCTACATGCTGAAAGCTGCATCCGCCACAAACCCCATAGTGCTGGCACCGAGGCTCCACCCGGAGAGGAGAAGCGGACAGAACGTCCACCAGTCGCCCTTCCGCGAAGTCTCTGCGAACCTCGGTATATTCGAAAGAAACCCTTTCATCCGGCAACGTGCCATGAATAAAAACGGGCCGACCATCGATACGCCCAACGCCACGTCCATCGTGCGTCAAGGACTCTACTTCAAGTTCAAATGTCCCTTGCGGTGGAAGGGCTCTGCGACGACGCTTGACCATAGAATTCCTGTTGCTCTTAATCCGGAAAAACGCCGGTCGACAAATATCGGTCGCCCCGGTCACAAATGATTACAACAATGACGGCATCCGAGAGTTCCTTGGAGAGCTTCAAGGCAGCAGCCACAGCCCCTCCTGAAGAAATGCCCGCAAAGATCCCTTCCTCGACGGCAAGCCGCCGGGTCATCTCCTCAGCTTCCGCTTGAGAGATATCCATGATGCGGTCGATACGTTCGAAGCTACAGATCTTCGGAACATATTCCTTCGGCCAACGGCGAATCCCCGGAATCTTTGACTCACCCTCGGGTTGCACACCGACAATCTGTATTTCAGGGTTCATTTCCCGAAGGAAAGAGGACGTTCCCATGATAGTGCCGGTCGTACCCATCGCACTCACAAAATGGGTGACCGTTCCTTCCGTGTCCCGCCAGATTTCAGGTCCGGTCCCTTCGTAGTGCGCCATTGGATTATCGGGATTTGAGAACTGGTCAAGAATCTTCCCCTCTCCCCTCGCCTCCATCGCTTTGGCAAGATCAATGGCCGCTTCCATGCTTCCAGTCGCAGGCGTCAGAATGATTTCGGCACCAAAAGCCTTCATGGAGGCCCGCCTTTCGGCACTCATGTTTTCCGGCATGATCAGGGTCATCCGATAGCCCATGACTGCGGCCGCCATTGCCAGAGCAATACCGGTATTGCCACTGGTTGCTTCGATGAGCCGATCACCCGGCCGAATCTCCCCTCGCGCCTCAGCGCGTTCGATCATGCTGAGTGCAGGACGATCCTTGACCGAACCTGCAGGGTTATTGCCTTCCAGCTTGACGAGGATATGGTTGGAGCTCTCCCCGGGAATGCGTTGAAGCGCAACCAAAGGCGTATTGCCCACACAATCCTTGAGCGTTTTAAAAGTACAACGTCTGGACATTAATCCTTAATTCCCGAGCGTTAAAGTCAAGAAAGAGATAAAATTCGCGATTCTAGCATTTCAAGTCGCACCATGAAGACGCCCGAACTCCTCTCGCCGGCAGGCACGATCAAGAATATGCGCTACGCCTATGGGTATGGTGCAGATGCCGTCTATGCCGGATTGCCCCGGTACAGCCTGAGAGTTCGCAACAATGATTTCCTTGAAGAGAATCTAGCCAAGGGCATCGCCGAGGCCCACGCGCTCGGCAAAACCTTTTTCTTGGCAACCAACGTTCTGCCCCATAACCGCAAGGTAAAGACCTTTATTCGCGACCTTGAATCGATTGTCGCGATGGGACCCGACGCGCTCATCATGGCGGACCCTGGCCTGATTATGATGGCCCGGGAAGCTTGGCCTGATCTCCCCATTCACCTCTCGGTTCAGGCCAATACGGTCAATTACGCCGCAGTCCGATTCTGGCAGGCCATGGGCGTCAAGCGCATTATCTTGTCGCGGGAGCTTTCGCTGGATGAAATCAAGGAAATCCGCCAAGAGTGTCCGGATATGGAACTCGAGGTCTTCGTCCATGGGGCACTTTGCATCGCCTACTCTGGCCGATGCCTTTTGTCGGGCTATTTCAATCACCGCGATCCAAACCAGGGTACCTGCACCAATTCCTGCCGTTGGAAATATGACGTACAAGCGGCCACAGAAACCGCAGAAGGCGATTATGTTCCTGGCGCGTTGAAGCTCAATCTCAACGATCTCAACAGCACGCTGGATACCACGGACTGTGGCGATCAGGTTCGCCACCCTCTGGCCGACGAAGTCTATTTCCTGGAAGAAGAAAACCGTCCGGGAGAACTCATGCCCGTGCTGGAAGACGAGCACGGCACCTACATCATGAATTCAAAGGACCTGCGAGCCGTGGAGCATGTCCAAAAGCTGGTAGAGATCGGAATAGACAGCCTCAAGATTGAGGGGCGCACCAAATCTTTCTATTACGTTGCACGGACCGCCCAGATCTATCGGATGGCTATTGATGATGCCGTTGCCGGTCGCCCCTTCAATCCTGCACTGCTCGGCAAGCTCGAAAACCTGGCTCAGCGTGGGTATACCGATGGCTTCTACCAGCGGCATCACACGCACGAATATCAGAATTACATTCAGAGCCATTCCATCAGCCGTCGTCAGCAGTTTGTGGGTGAAATCACCGCCTTTGATCACGATTCAGGGCTGGCAGACGTCTCCGTCAAAAACAAATTCTCTGTCGGTGATCGCGTCGAACTCATACTTCCCCAGGGGAACCTCGACCTGACAATCGAGTCCATAGTGGACAAGCAAGGCAGCCCGCTGGATGCCGCACCAGGCAGCGGATGGGAAGTTAAGATCAAGTTGCCTCAGGACCCTGGTCCGACCGGTCTCCTTGCGCGTTACCTTTGATCAGCTCAAAAGGAGAACACCATGGATTTCAGAACGGCAGATCTTTGTGACCACCACGAAGGCCAACAGCATCTGCAGATAGCCGAACCCATTTTCCGGGCCTTTGGTGGCTTGGCCCGATTCCACGGCGTAATTACGACCGTGAAGGTTTTTGAGGACAACGTACTAATTAGAGACGTACTGAGCGAGGATGGTAAAGGACGCGTGCTCGTCATTGACGGCGGAGGCTCTCATCGATGCGCACTTCTCGGTGGCAATATCTCAAAGCTTGCGGCTGAAAAAGGCTGGAATGGCATCATCGTCTATGGATGCATTCGTGACTCAGTAGAAATTTCAGCGCTCTCCATCGGTATTCGAGCACTCCATACTCACCCCCTGAAAAGCCACAAGCGTGGGACCGGTGAACGGGATGTGCTAATCAGCTTTGCGGGTATCAATTTCAGATCCGGACACCATGTTTTTGCGGATGAGGACGGCATCCTCGTGAGCGAGACTCCCCTCAAGTAACCATGGGACATCGACTCAGCCACATCTATACACGGACGGGTGACTCTGGAACCACTGGGCTTGCCGATGGTTCCAGGGTGCGGAAAGATTCGGCTCGCATCGAACTTCTCGGCGAGATCGATGACTTGAACGCAAGAATTGGGCTGTTGCGCTGTGCGGTGCCCGACGGGCCTATCGCATCCTGCCTGAAAGAAATCCAGCACCTGCTGTTCGATCTGGGCGGAGACCTGAATATCCCCGGCCGATCCAGCATTCGCGAAGAACACGTGACTTGGCTGGAATGCTGGATGGACCATTTCAACGAACAGATGCCGCCTCTCAAGGAGTTCATCCTACCCGGAGGATCAGAAGCTGCGGCCCTGGCTCACCTCGCGAGGACGGGGTGCCGCAACGCAGAGCGCCGAGCGGTGCATCTGGTACAGTACGAAAAAACCGAACCCACGACGCTTTCGTTCCTCAACCGACTCTCAGACTTTCTATTCATCATCGCAAGGACCTTGGCGAGAGCCTCCGGCACCGAGCAACTTTGGGAGCCCGATCGGCTCCGACCAGCTCCACCTCCTCGTTGATTCGGAGCGCCCCTCATGCCATCATTCCCTATCGTTTTCCTCAGTTAAAGGAACCACCCACATGGACATCCTCCTCTCCAATCCCCGCGGCTTTTGCGCAGGCGTTGATCGCGCCATCGAGATCGTAGAACGCGCCATCGAAGTTTTCGGCGCTCCGATCTATGTTCGCCATGAGGTCGTCCACAATAGATACGTTGTCGATAGTCTCCGTGCACGCGGAGCCGTTTTCGTTGAAGAACTGTCCGAAGTTCCTGAAAACTCAACGGTTATCTTCAGTGCTCACGGCGTTTCAAAGCAGGTACAGGCCGAAGCGAAGGAACGTGGCCTCCAGGTATTCGATGCCACCTGTCCCTTGGTGACCAAGGTCCACATCGAAGTCCACCATCACGCCAGTCAGGGCCGAGAGATTGTCTTTATTGGCCATGCCGGTCATCCGGAAGTCGAAGGCACCATGGGGCAATACGATAACCCCGAGGGCGGTATCTATCTGGTTGAATCTCCGGAAGATGTTTCTAGTCTTGAAGTCAAAAACCCGCTGAATCTGGCGTGGGTCACTCAGACGACCCTTTCCATTGATGACACTCAGGCGGTTGTCGAAGCCCTCAAGGCGAAATTCCCGGAAATCTGTGGTCCGAAGAAGGACGACATTTGCTACGCCACTCAGAATCGTCAGGATGCGGTTAAAAAGCTAGCAGACAACTGCGACCTGATTCTGGTGGTTGGATCGCCCAACAGCTCAAACTCGAATCGTCTGCGCGAAATTGCGGAAAAGCTCGGACGGAGATCGTTCCTGATCGATAACGCAAGTCAGATGAAGAGGGAATGGCTGGATGGCATCCAATCGGTAGGTGTAACCGCCGGGGCCTCGGCACCCGAGGTTCTGGTGTCTGAAGTCGTAAACACCCTGAAGTCTTGGGGCGCTAACGTCGTCAAAGAGCATCAGGGAATCGAAGAGAAAGTTGTTTTCTCCCTTCCCAAGGAACTGCGGGCAGCGACAGCGACCCACTAAGCTCTCCATTTCGCTTCCGGGGGAGCTACTCCTCCGGATCCGAAAGAAATCGACGTGGCGAATAGCCAAAGTCAGTGGTCGCCTCGGCGTGATCGAAGCACATATCCAACAAGATACGGGTGGCCATTTCCGTATTGAGATAACGAAACCTCGGTACTTTCGAAGCTACCGAGATGACGAACTGCAATAGTGGCAGAGGGATGTCGATGATCCTGGGGCGCATCCCAAGTGATTTCGAAACCCTCACGACCATGTCTCTATAGGACAAGACCTCAGCCCCGGAAAGATTGTAGGCCTTGTTGAAGGTCTTTCCGTTCCCAATCGCAGATACTGTTGCCAGAGCAAGATCTTCGGCATGCACAGGTTGCCGTTTACCTTTCCCTCCACCCACCAGGGCGAAAAAGCCAAACTTTTTGAGGAAGTAGGCAATAGTCGTGACATTCTTGTCTCGCCCCAAGTGATAAACGAGGGTTGGCCTGAAGACTGTCCAATTCATTCCGAATTGTTTCCCGATTACGGATAGGCGCTCCTCCGAATCCTTAAGCCCGCGTACCAGTTCTTGCTCTAAAGGCAGCTTTGACTTTCCTTTAGTGAAAAGGCTTGTCGTACCAAAGGCGATGATTCGTCGAGGCATCCTGCCACCCAACGATTCCAGAATCGGTGGCAAGGTTGCAAGGGGTGCGAGATGAATCAAAACATCAACCTCGCTCAGGATGTATGGAACGTCTCCTGATATGTCTGCCTGATGCCAGGAAACACCATCAGAGATTTCCTGCGTCTTCGCATTCCGGCTCAGCGCGTGGACGTCATAGCCTGCTTTAATCAACTGCGGAAGAAGAAAGTCGCCAATCAGGCTCGTCGCCCCGATCACCGCCACGCGACGGGGAGCGACTCCATCCGGTACCACCTCATCAACCCCGGTCATTAAGCGCCACCTCGATGCGATGGTGAATGCCTTCGAATCCGCCATTGCTCATGATCAGGACATGATCACCGGGCTTTGCCTCTCCGGCAATCCATTCCACGATGTCACCCACGCCACCAAAAACTTCCACCTGACGATGCCCTTCCGTCGCAGCACGAACATCCCATTCAACCTGGGATGACTGAAGCAGGACGGCAACGTCAGCATCCTTTAGGGCCTCTCCCAGTAGATTGGCATGAATGCCCATGCGCATGGTGTTAGAGCGTGGCTCAAGGACGGCAAAAATCCGCGCCTCGCCCACCTTGGCCCTCAACCCTTCGACGGTCGTCTTGATTGCCGTCGGATGATGAGCGAAATCGTCATAGATCGTTACCCCATCAACCGTGGCACGGATTTCCATTCTTCGCTTGACGTTGGAGAACCGCGAAAGTGCTTCCGCCGCCCGCTCAGGAAATACGCCGGCGTGGTGTGCTGCAGCCACTGCCGCCAGACCGTTGTAGACGTTATGGAGCCCTGTCAGTTCCCACTCGACCCGTCCTGCCGGCTGGCCGTCATGCAGGATGTCGAATCGACTGCCGTCTTTGGAGAGAAGATGGTAAGACCAGGTCGCCGCCTGTCCCGCGCCTTCCTTCGCCGTATGTTCCACAGGTGTCCATGCGCCCATCTGCAAGACTTCGTCCAGAGCGGGCTCCCAGTTCGGAGCAATGATTAACCCACGCCCAGGAATTGTTCTGACCAAGTGATGGAACTGGCGCTGAATGGCGGCCAGATCCGGAAAAATGTCGGCGTGATCAAACTCAAGATTATTGAGGATGCATGTTCTTGGATGGTAATGGACGAATTTGGAGCGCTTATCAAAGAAGGCCGTGTCATATTCATCCGCCTCAACGACGAAACAGTCGCCATCCCCCAAACGTGCTGAGACTCCAAAATCGAGGGGGACACCACCGACCAGAAATCCAGGCTTGTAGCCGGCATGTTCAAGAATGAACGTCAGCATGCTTGTGGTGGTGGTCTTGCCATGGGTGCCTGCAACGGCAAGAACCCAGCGGTGCATGAGCACCTCATCGTGCAGCCATTCTGGTCCGGAGACGTAGGGAATGCCTGCATCAAGGACAGCTTCCATCTCCGGGTTACCCCTGGAAATGGCATTACCGACAACCACAAGATCAGGCCGCTTTTCGAGATTCGTCGGAGAATACCCGGACATCAAAGAAATCCCGTGGGACTCCAGCTGCGTGCTCATGGGGGGATAAACATTCTGGTCCGAACCGGTGACTTCATGCCCCAGTTGGCGCGCCAGGATGGCGATGCCTCCCATGAAAGTCCCGCAAATACCCATGATATGAACGTGCATCCAAACCTCTTTTCAAAAAACCCAATATGCAAAACCCCGGAATGGCCCGATCGCATTTTCGGACGAGAGCCAGACTGGATCTCGCATCAGTTAAACTACCGTCCCGGGAATACAACGGCAACACGAAATACAGTTATTGAGCCATGAGCGACCACCACGACATCAAAATCGTCACTCGCACAGACTACCTCGAGGCCGAATCGGAGCCCGATTCGCATCGGTACGTATTCGCCTACACCATCACCATCACGAACGAGAGTGAGGAAGCCGCGCGCCTACTGACTCGCCATTGGGTGATCACCGATGCCAACGGCAGGGTACAGGAGGTCCATGGCGAGGGGGTTGTCGGGGAAACCCCTAACATTCCCGCCGGTCATGCATTCCGATACACCAGCGCTGCCATGATTGAGACCCCAGTCGGCACCATGGAGGGCGAGTACCAGATGCGAACAGAATCCGGCGAACTCTTTGATGCAAAGATTCCGACGTTCACACTCGCCGTTCCAAGGACGCTTCACTAGATCCCAGCCCAAATGACCATCTATGCTGTCGGAGATGTTCAGGGCTGTCATGACGAGCTCATGCGTCTCATTGACGTACTGAACTTCGATCCGGCAAAAGATCAGCTGTGGTTCGCGGGAGATCTGGTGAACCGTGGACCAAAATCTCTTGAAACGCTCAGGACCATCCGCGGGCTAGGTCATTCTGCCATCAGTGTTCTGGGGAATCATGACCTTCATCTCCTTGCCGTTGCCGAAGGCATTTCCCGCACCAAACACCGTGATACATTCCGCGATGTGCTTGAGGCGCCTGACCGGGATGAATTACTGGACTGGCTCAGAAGTCGCCCCCTCCTCCACCATGCCAATGGATTCTACCTGATCCATGCCGGACTCCCCCCTCAGTGGCAGCTGGCTGACGCCGAGCACCACGCCAAAGAGGTCGAGGCGGTTCTCAAGAGCAACCAGTACATTGATTTTCTCTGGCACATGTATGGAAATGAGCCGGATCGATGGGACCAGAATCTTGAAGGCTACGACCGACTCCGCTTCATCACCAACTGCTTGACGCGGCTTCGTTTCCTGACCGCTGACGGTCGGCTTAACCTGACTGAAACCGGTGCTCCAAGCGACGCCAGCAAAGGCCTCATTCCCTGGTTCGCTCATCCTGAACGAAAGAACAGCGACCAGTTCATTGTCTATGGTCACTGGTCGACCCTCGGCTTTTATCAGAGCCACCAGACCATTTGCATCGACACCGGATGCCTCTGGGGTGGTAGTCTCTCCGCCATTCGTCTGGACCATACGTTCGAACGCATTTCCATCAACAACATCAACGGCCCGTATCAAAGACCGGAGTCTAAGAAATGACCCTGAACCGCAGTCTCCCCCTGTTTCTCGTTGTCGGGGCACTTTCTCTCCTGATTTACCAAATCCTTGGCAGTCTGATCGAGCCGATTGTGTGGTCGATCATCCTGAGTTTCGGCACTTGGCCGCTCTACCAGAAGGTACTGAAGCTTTCGGGTAACCGCCCGAATCTCGCCGCCAGCATCATGGTGTTTTTGGTCGGTTGCGTCGTCATCCTTCCGCTCGTGGGCGTTTCATCAGTGATCCGTCGTGAAGGTGCGGAATTACTTCGTTTGATTCCAGGATTGATTGAACATCCCCCCTCACTTTCAAAAGCACTCGCCCAGATTCCGTTCGTGGGAAAAGAAATCTCTGCTTCATTGGGACATCTGGATGGCCAGGAAGAGCTTCTCAAGAACCACTTGGCTCCTCAGGTCAAGGAACTCCTGAACAGAATCATGACCGTGCTTGGCAGTTTTGGCCTGATCATGGGTCAGGTCGGATTTATTCTGTTCCTGATGTTCTTCCAATATCGCGACGGGGTTGTGATGCTAGAGGAGGTCAAGCAAGGGCTTCACAAGACCATTGGATCCAAGTCCACCCACTACCTCGCCATCGTTGAGAGAACGGCCCGTGCAGTCCTCTACGGCATCGTCCTCACGGCAATGGTCCAAGGAAGCTTTGCGGGAATGGGTTACTGGGGCGCCGGTCTCAAGGAACCCTTGTTGCTGACCATTGCGACCATCCTGATGGCCATGATTCCATTTGGAGCCGTCACAGTATGGATTCCAAGCTCTCTCTGGCTACTCTCTCAAGGGGAGCCTTTAAGATGCCTCGGACTTTTGGCCTGGGGATTTTTCGTGGTGAGCTGGGTGGATAACCTCGTCAGACCTTTCTTCATCAGTCACGCCAGCCACGTCTCCTTTGCCTTGATCGTCTTGGGGCTCGTAGGAGGCCTCATCAGCTTTGGCTTCATCGGGCTTTTCATCGGCCCCGTGATTCTCGCCATCGCTCACGCCGTCTGGCTTGAATGGCTTAAAGAAGGCTCCGTCTGAATATCAAGAAGCCGGTCATAAACTGACCGGCCTCCACTGCCCTTCCTCTCGGAAACCAATAAAAGGGCTTGAGTCTCGGCTTACGCCTGTTGATAGTCCTTCATCTCGTCAAAGTTCATGTACCTGTAGGTCTCATCACCCTTGGGTGCCAAGTCGGACATGAAGCTCTCGTATTCCGCCTGGTTCGGGATTTTTCCAAGAACAGAGCAGACCGAGGCCAATTCAGCCGAAGCTAGGAAGACCTGCGTGTTTGCGCCCATACGATTGGGGAAATTTCGGGTACTGGTCGACACCACCGTTGCGCCCTCTGCCGTGCGGGCTTGATTTCCCATACAGAGTGAACACCCAGGCACTTCGGTTCTGGCCCCGGCCTTTCCAAAAATGCCGTAGAACCCTTCTGAGGTCAGTTCAGCCTGATCCATGCGCGTCGGCGGAACGATCCAGAGACGACCGGGGACCTGCTGAGCATTCTTCTCGAGAATGTGCCCTGCTGCCCTGAAGTGTCCGATGTTCGTCATGCAGGATCCAAGGAAGACCTCATCGATGTGGGTCCCGGCCACCTTAGAAAGTGGCTTCACATCATCCGGGTCATTCGGGCAACACAATAAAGGCTCACGAATCTCATCCAGATTGATTTCAATCACCTCTGCATATTCGGCATCCTGATCCGGCTCCAGCAACTCCGGCTGCTTGAGCCAGGCCTCCATGGCCTCGATGCGACGACGCAAGGTTCTGTCATCACCATAGCCTTCCCGAATCATCCATCCCAGGAGGGTGACATTGGAGCGAAGGTATTCTTCGACCGGGGCTTTGTTGAGGCGAACCGTACAGGCTGCCGCAGAGCGCTCCGCCGAGGCATCCGCCAATTCAAACGCCTGTTCAACCTTGAGGTCCGGCAGGCCTTCAATCTCAAGAATTCTGCCATTGAAAACGTTCTTCTTTCCCTTCTTTTCTACGGTCAGCAGGCCGCGTTGAATTGCCGCATAGGGAATCGCATGCACTAGATCTCTCAGGGTAATTCCTGGCTGCATCTTGCCTCTGAATCGAACCAGCACGGATTCCGGCATATCGAGAGGCATGACACCCGTTGCCGCAGCGAAGGCCACAAGACCTGAACCTGCAGGGAATGAAATACCGATCGGGAAACGTGTATGAGAATCGCCACCCGTTCCGACGGTATCTGGAAGCAGCATCCGATTAAGCCAGGAATGGATAATTCCGTCCCCGGGACGAAGGGAGACCCCTCCACGATTCATGATGAAATCGGGGAGCGAATGATGAACCTTTACGTCCACCGGCTTCGGGTAGGCCGCGGTATGACAGAAGGATTGCATCACCAGATCTGCCGAAAACCCGAGACAAGCCAGATCCTTGAGTTCATCTCGCGTCATGGGACCGGTTGTGTCCTGAGACCCTACGGTCGTCATCTTCGGTTCACAATAGACGCCCGGACGGACACCAGGAAGACCACAGGCTCGACCCACCATCTTCTGGGCAAGGGTGTATCCCTTGGCTGAGTCTGCCACGGCTTCAGGGCGCCTGAAGACATTCGAAGCGGGTAGCCCCAGCGACTTCCTGGCGCGATCCGTCAATCCACGACCGATGATCAACGGAATGCGGCCTCCGGCCTGAACTTCATCAAGAAGGATGTCGTTACGCAACGCGAAACGAATTTTTTCGGCACCCGATGCATGATCAAGAATGACACCTTCGTAGGGAAGAATGTCGATGACATCGCCGGTCTGAAGGCCGGTCACATCACACTCGATCGGCAGTGCCCCGGAGTCTTCCATGGTATTGAAGAAGATCGGAGCTATTTTTCCGCCAATGCAGACACCACCATCTCGCTTGTTCGGAACATGGGGAATATCGTTGCCGATGTACCAGAGCACAGAGTTGGTCGCCGATTTTCTCGAGGAACCCGTACCGACCACATCCCCGACAAAAGCCACCGGGAAACCTTTACTTTTGAGTTCGGTAATCTGGTTTTCTGCGTGCGTCACGCCGTCTCTAGGCACCTTGAGCATGGCCTTGGCATGTAGCGGAATATCCGGGCGAGACCAGGCATCCTGTGCTGGAGAAAGATCGTCCGTATTGATTTCCCCCGGCACCTTGAAGATCGTGACAGTGACCTTTTCAGGAACCGCTGCACGGCGTGTAAACCATTCTGCTTCTGACCAAGATTCGATCACCGCCTTGGCAAATCGATTTCCAGCCTTGGCCTTTTCCTCTACATCATGGAATGCATCAAAAATGAGGAGCGTTCTGCTTAGTGCTTCCTGGGCCTTGGCCGCGAGAGTGGGATGATCTAAAAGGTCAATCAGAGGAGCAACGTTGTAGCCACCTAGCATGGTGCCCAAGAGCTCAACTGCCCGCTCGGGACTCAAGATTGGGGAACTCGCCTCACCCTTGGCTACCGCCGCAAGAAATCCGGCTTTGACATAAGCGGCCTCATCCACACCTGCAGGGATACGATCTGTAAGAAGATCAAGAAGATAGCCTTCCTCACCGGGAATCGGTGACTTGATCAATTCAACCAACTGACTCGTCCACTCAGCCGTCAGCGGCTCGGGGACAAGCCCTTGAGCTTCGCGTTCAGCCACGTGTTTCCGATAATCTTCAAGCATCGACATGGAATATCCTGATAGTGATGTAACCGGCCCGGATCAGGGCCCGCCCGGGGTTGCATAGGTTCAAGATTGTAGGGGCAGAATTCGTGCCACTCTCCCAATCCCGCCAGAAATGGGGGCTAGAGCGAGATACTAGCGCCGCAGGCGTTCCAGGAAGGACGACTGTGCTTCGAAAGGGTGCGCCGAAGTCGCTGCGCGGACATAAGTTCCATCCGACTGCAGGACCCAAGCGTTGACGTCATCCCTGAGGATCGCCTCAAGATCATCCCGCATGCGATCTGCGAGTTTTTTCTGTTCGATCGGAAAACAGACCTCCACCCGACGAAACATGTTTCGTGGCAGGAAGTCCGCGCTGGATGCGAAGATTTCGGGATTCCCATCATTTTCAAAGTAGTAAACCCTGCTGTGCTCAAGGAATCTACCAATGATGGATCTGACCTCAATGGTCTCGGAAATCCCGGGAACACCAGGCCTCAGAGAACAGATGCCACGCACAATCAGTCGAATTTCGACGCCAGCTCTGGATGCTCTGTAAAGCGCCTGAATCAGGAGAGGCTCGGCAACGGCATTGACCTTGATGACAATCCTAGCCTTCTTACCGGCCAATGCGGACTCGGTCTCCCGCTGAATCTTGCGAATCAAGGTCTGGTGAAGGGTAAAAGGTGCCTGGAGCAATTTATGGAATTTCCCAACCTTCCCCAAGCTGGTGAGCTGCACCAGAACCTTGCGGACATCCTCTCCGAGGGCCTGATCTGCGGACAGCAGTCCATAGTCGGTGTAATGCCGTGCGGTACTTTGATGATAGTTACCGGTTCCAAGATGCGTGTAATAACGAAGCCGGTTGTCTTCCCGTCTCAGAATCAAAAGCATCTTGCCATGGGTCTTGTAGCCCACAATCCCATAGACGACCTGTACGCCCGCCTCTTGGAGGCGATTGGCCAGTGAAATGTTAGCCCGTTCATCGAAGCGAGCACGAAGCTCCACGACAACCGTCACTTCCTTTCCGGCCTTTGCAGCACGAATCAGGGCTTCAACGATCGAAGAATCAACACCGGTGCGATAAAGCGTTTGCTTGATCGCGACCACATGCGGGTCGTCCCCGGCTTGCCGAATCAGTTCAACGACCGGCATGAAGCTCTCGTAGGGATGATGCAGAAGGATATCGCGCTTTCGGATGGCTTCGAAAATATCATGCCCCCCGGCAATCTCTTCAGGGCCGCCAGGGATGAACGTCGGATACTTCAAATCCGGGCGATCGACCAGGTCATAAACTGCGCGAAGACGGCTCAAATTGACGGGGCCATGCACCCGATAAAGTCGATCTTCGGTGAGCCCTACCTGCTCAAGCAAATAATTCGTAATCACTTGAGGACAGTTATCCGCCACCTCAAGCCGAACTTCATCCCCGTAATTTCGAGTACTGAGCTCACCCTCTAATGCTCTCAGAAGGTCATCAATCTCCTCTTCATCAAGATACATTTCGCTATTCCGGGTGACCCGGAACTGATAAAGATTTCTAACCTTGACGCCGTGAAAGAGCTCTCCGACGAATTCATGAATGATGGAAGACAGAAAAACAAAATCATGCTTTCCAGCGGCTACATCTGAAGGCAGCGGAATAATTCTTGGCAGCGATCTCGGTGCCTGCAAGATAGCAAGATCAAGATCCCGTCCAAAGGCATCCTTGCCTGAAAGCGAGATGATGAAATTAAGACTTTTGTTCAGAATGCGCGGAAAAGGATGCGCTGGATCCAGTCCTATCGGACTGAGAATCGGAAGAAGATCTTCATTGAAATAGGTTTTGAGCCAGTCTTTCTGAGCTTTGGTCCATTCGCTGCGCCGGAGGAAACGAATTCCTTCCAAGGCAAGCGCAGGAATCACAACATCGTTGAGAACCCGATACTGCTCCTTCACGATGAGGTGACAAGCTCGGCTGATAGATGCCAAGGCCTCTTGAGGGGTGAGATTGTCCGGTTCCGTTGCCGTGGCGCCCAACTCTGCGCGCTGGAGGAGACCTGCTGTTCGAACCTCGAAGAACTCATCAAGATTCGAACAGGAAATACAAAGAAAATTAAGCCGCTCCAAAAGCGGTGTTCTGTCATCCTTGGACTGTTCTAGGACACGCCTGTTGAATTCAATCAGGCTCAATTCCTGATTGAGATATAACGAGGGATCGGCAAGATCCACCCACCCCTTTGCGTCCGTTTCTGTGGACTTTGAAGCGGCCCCGTGACGCACTACGCCCGTCATGTGCTTGGCTGCCCGAACCATACGCGTTGCCTTGGACTTTCCAAGGCCGGGGATTTTGACCAGCTGCTCGACATCGGCACTAGCCAATTCTTCAAGCGAGAAAATGCCTCGCTCTGCCAGGATGGAACGCGCCGTCTTGCTTGATGACTTTGTTTTCTTTCGTGTACTCAATGCTGCCAATCGTATCTTTGTAAAAGTTTGGCTGGCTCTACGCGAGCGTCAGTCCGCCTATTCAGCACCTTCGAAATAATCCGCAACCTCAGCATACCCTTCCTCGCGAAGTCTGTCTTTCGGAATAAAGCGAATGGCTGCTGAATTGATACAGTATCGAAGCCCAGTCGGATGAGGACCATC
>CAYFOC010000001.1:0-67865 GCA_964344615.1 uncultured Methylococcus sp. | reverse complement strand
TGAACCCCGGAGAGACGACAGACGAACCGTTCGCACGGAAAAGTCCTTCAGGGGCCTCACCACAACGGAGATCGACGGCAACCGTGTTGATGGTCGCGTGAATCATCTGGGAGGCGACTGCTCGCTTCCAGATGAGGCTGTAGAGCTTGAACTGATCGGGGCTGAGATGACCCTTCACGTCATCTGGGGCTCTGAATGCCGATGTAGGGCGCACCGCTTCATGCGCTTCCTGTGCGTTCTTGCTCTTGGTCTTGTAGACCGGGGGCTTCTCTGGAACGTTATGCGAACCAAAACGTTTGGCGATGAGATCTCTAAGTTCTGCAACGGCTTCATTTGCAAGCGTTACGGAGTCGGTTCTCATGTAGGTGATCAATCCGACCGTTTCTCCGCCAAGGTCGATACCTTCATAGAGTTGCTGGGCCACCGTCATTGTTCTGCGGGTGGTGAAACCAAGCTTTCTTGAGGCTTCCTGCTGAAGTGTCGAGGTCGTGAAAGGAGCCGTCGGATTCCTCTTCCGCTCTTTTTCTTCGACCCGCGTCACGGTCAGCGCGCCACCGGCAGCCGCACGAAGTGAAGTCTGAGCATCCAGTGCACCCGCCTCATCAACGATGCTGAATTGCTCAAGCTTTTCACCACGCAAATGAGTCAGGCGCGCCTTGAAGGCCTGTCCGGTCGCGGCAAGATCTGCCGTGATGCTCCAGTATTCACGTGTTTCAAACTTTTCAATTTCAAGTTCCCGCTCGACGATCATCCGGAGCGCTGGACTCTGAACACGGCCAGCGGACAGTCCCCTTCGGATTTTCTTCCACAAAAGAGGAGAAAGCTTGAATCCCACGAGATAGTCGAGGGCCCGACGTGCCTGCTGAGCATTGATCAGATCCTCTGAGAGGATCTTGGGATTTTCAATGGCTTCAGTCACCGCCCGCTTGGTGATTTCGTGAAATACGACACGATGAACGGGTTTGCTCCCGATCAACTTTTTTTGCTTGAGAATCTCGTGGATGTGCCAAGAGATCGCTTCCCCTTCGCGATCAGGGTCAGTCGCGAGATAGAGTGCGTCCGCGTTTTTAGCAGCCTTGGCAATTTCGGAAACGTGCTTTTCGTTGCGATCGATGATCTCGTACCGCATGGCGAAGTCATGCTCGGGATCTACGGCGCCCTCTTTAGGAACGAGGTCACGCACATGACCATAGGATGCGAGTACCCGGAAGTCTTTCCCAAGGTACTTTTCAATGGTCTTGGCTTTGGCCGGTGATTCGACAATGACGAGGTTATGACCCATCGATTACTCAGTAAGCAAGGGATTTTTCCGACTTGGGAGACGAAAACATCCTAGTGGAGGGTTGCAGGAAAGTTGCCGTATACGAGATGTTCCATCCGGGCGAAAGCCAGTTCCTCATCAGGTCGACTGAACAGCACCATCAGAACAATCCATTTTAGGTTATCAAGAGTTAAATAGTCCTCGTCAAGCGCCATGACCCGATCAATGACCTGCTCCCGACTCTCTGGGGCAAGGATCCCGGTCTGCTCAAGGAACATTAACAGTCCCCTTGCATCCGCATCCAGCCGGGCCTCTTCCGCAAAAGAAAAAACGCGAAAGGCCGGTGGCGTCAACTGACCAAGGTCGGGCATGTCGGCAAGGGAATCCAGCCAATCCAAGGCTTTGGTGATTTCTAGCGGTGGGAAACCCGCTTCCATCAGATCGGTCCTGACCGCATCAGCATCCGGTCGGTCGCCTATGGCGCCGTCCATGAACTTTTCAAACAGGTAAATCAGGACGTCAAACACGTTTTCTTTCATGAGCAAGTGGTCTAGAGATTCCAATCCGGGGCTACAGACCCCATCAGGGAGTACTTTCCGGTTTGCATCGTGCCGTGTCGCTAGCAGGGACACCGTTTCTGGAGGGTCAAACCCACAGCAACCGACAAGATAAAGGGGACCAAGTATCCATGGTCAACCCCCTATGTGCAAACGATTTCATTTCTGGCGGACTTCGGCCAAGGGTTTTCGATAAAATGGCGGGAACTTCTATCTCGAGACTTTATTAACGCATGGCTCTGCTTCCCATTCTCGAATTTCCAGATGAACGCCTCCGCAAAAAGGCAGTCGCCGTCGGAGAGGTCACGCCTGAAATCGTGACCCTCGTCGACGACATGTTGGAGACCATGTATGCGGCGCCCGGTATCGGTTTGGCAGCCACACAGGTCAATGTCCAACTCCGCATCATCGTCATGGACCTTTCAGAGGAAAAGAACGAGCCGATTGTCCTGATCAACCCGGAAATCCTGAGTAAATCCGGAACTGAAGAGTCTGAGGAAGGTTGCCTGTCGGTCCCTGGCTTCTATGAGAAGGTGACCCGGGCAGAGGCCGTCAAGATCAAAGGCCTTGGCCGGAATGGTGAATCCATTTCCATGGATGCCGAGGGTCTGCTCGCGGTTTGTGTCCAACACGAGATCGACCATCTCGAAGGGAAGCTTTTCGTGGATTACCTTTCCCCCCTCAAACGCCAGCTAGCGCGGCGCAAGGTCAAAAAGGAGCAACGCGGAAGAACAGGCGGCACTCAGGATGCAGGTCGCGCATCGTGAGGATCGTTTTTGCAGGAACCCCTGATTTTGCCGTCCCTCCCCTTAAAGCTCTGATCGACGCCGGCCATGACATCGTTGGAGTGTATACCCAGCCCGATCGCCCCCAGGGACGCGGCCGCAAGATTGTACCGACGCCCGTCAAGGCGGTTGCTCAATCCGCAGGGATACCGGTATTCCAACCCGTATCGTTCAAGGAGCCTGGGTCCATAGATCAACTCAAGAGCCTCAAACCGGAACTGATGGTGGTGGTGGCTTATGGTTTGATCCTCCCTACCGAAGTCATTCAGATACCCCCTAAGGGATGCGTCAACATCCATGCCTCCATCCTTCCCCGCTGGCGTGGTGCCGCACCGATTCAAAGATCCATTCTTGAGGGAGATACCGAAACCGGGGTGACCATCATGTACATCGAGCCAAGACTCGATGCAGGCCCCATGATCCTCAAGGCCAAAACGCCTATCGCTGCGACCGAGTCTGCGGGTGATCTACATGACCGTCTGTCCGATCTCGGGGCCACAACGCTGATCGCAGCCCTTCCAAAAATCGAATCAGGTCAGACTGATGCAACGATTCAAGATGAGTCTCAGGTCACTTATGCGGCCAAGATCAGCAAGGAAGAAGCGCTGCTCGATTTCACCCAACCTTCCGACGCCCTTGCCCGCAAGGTTCGCGCCTTCAATCCGTGGCCTGTCGCTGAAACGCGGTATCGTGGAGAGCCCTTGAGAATCTGGCAGGCGGAACCTCTTCAGGAAGCTCCGATAGGAACACCCGGCACCCTGTGGTCGAGAGGGGCTGAACTTTTGATTACCACGGCCGATGGGCACTTGCGCATTCTTGAACTACAACTGCCCGGCGGGCGCAAAATCACATCAAGAGATTTTCTTAATTCCCGGCCTGAATTGCCGGTGAGTCTGGAGGCCCAGTGAATACTCGCGCCATAGCGGCCGATATACTCTTGGAGGTTGTTCGCAATGGAAGGTCTCTGACGGCAGCACTTGAACAAGGGCTGACCGAGGATATATCACCCAAGGACAGAACCTTCATTCAGGCCCTTTGCTACGGCGTCGTCCGTTGGTATTGGAGGTTACAGTCCTTGCTGCAGGCCTTAACCCAAAAGCCGATCAAGGACGAGCGGATCCGAATGCTCGCCCTGATCGGCTTTTATCAGATTGGATTCATGCGGGTTGCCCCGCATGCCGCGGTTTCTGAAACCGTCGAAGCCGTGGAGCCTGATGTCTGGGCAAAACCCCTGATCAATGCCTTGATTCGCAACTACCAGCGAAACCGGGAAAGTCTTGAACAACGTATCGACAGCGTATCCCATGTCGCACTTGCCCATCCTCAGTGGTTGTTCGACAAGATCAAACGGGACTGGCCTGCACACGTTCTTGAAATTTTCGCGGCCAATAACGACCACCCACCCATGACCCTCAGGGTCAATCAATCCCGCATCAGCACCGAAGCCTATCTCGCTACGCTCCGCGATGCGGGCATTGCGGCGAAGACTTGCGATCCGGTCAAAAGTGCTGTCGTACTGGAGGAACCGATTCCGATCGAGGGTGTTCCAGGCTTTGCGGCCGGCGATGTTTCCGTGCAGGATGCGGCCGCACAGCTTGCAGCATTCCTCCTTGATCCGGAGCCTGGTCACAGAGTCCTCGACCTTTGCGCAGCTCCCGGCGGAAAAACATGCCACATACTGGAATCCAACCCGGATCTAAAGGTTGTCGTGGCGGTTGATGTTGATGCATCCCGTCTGCAGCGTGTCTCTGACAGTCTCACGCGAATAGGCATTTCGGCTGAGCTGGTTGCCGGTGACGCATCACAACCCGAGGCGTGGTGGAACGGGGAGTTATTTGACCGCATCCTGGTGGATGCCCCCTGCTCTGCTACCGGCGTCATCCGTAGGCATCCTGACATCAAGATCTTGAGGAAACCGCAGGACATCGCCCGGCTGGCCGAAGTCCAAAAAAACATTCTTGAGAGCGCCTGGAGCATGCTCAAGGAGGGAGGCATTCTTCTGTACGCTACATGCTCAATTCTGAGACAGGAGAACAGCGATGTCATTGGTCACTTTCTCAGATCTCACAGTGATGCCATAGAGGAACTTCTTCCTGAGCATTTCGGGGTGGGAGAACCCCATGGCCGGCAAATCCTCCCCGGGATGAGCGGAATGGACGGCTTCTACTATGCCAAGCTCAAGAAAGCTGCAAACTAGGGGGCTTTGTCTGGCGGCCGTTATCTCTCTCGCCGCTCCGGCATTCGGTGCCCTGGCGGCTACGCAGGGAATGACGATTCAGCGCGCGCAGTTAATCGAAAGGGATGGAGATAGCATCGTATCCGCCGATATTCGTTACCAATTCCCCGAAGTTGCGCTTCGGGCTCTGGAGGAGGGCATTCCCCTGACCTTTCGCATCGAATTTCGAGCTTACCGGCTGAAGGCCTTTATCAGAACCAAGACGCTAGTAGAAGAAGACCGAACGATTCAGCTTCGATACCAGCCGCTCGCCAAGTCCTATCAAGTATCTGACCTTGGCTCTGGTGCCGTGGTTCATTATGCAAGCCTTGCAACCGCCCTGGACACGTTGAGTCATCTCCGCGGCTGGGCGATTCCAAGTCTCGCCTCACGACTGCCAGGTGAAAAACGTGAAGCGAGCCTTCGACTTTACTTCGATGTCGAGGCGCTCCCACTGCCTTTAAGACTGGTAGCCTACATGTCACCGCATTGGAAGATGGACAATCCCCCATACCGATGGCCACTCGATCAATAAAACCCCCTCTTACGCTCAGCATTGTGCTGATGTTCATGGCGATCCTCGGGTCGCTTCAATTGATGAGCTCAGCCACACAAGATGCTTCAGCTTTAGGGAAACTCTACTCCACGCTGGTCGTCACCAACGTGTTGGCAGGCCTTTTGTTGCTGGGGCTCGTGGGCGCCAACGTCTACTGGGTCATCAAGGAACTGAAGAAAAAGGCGGCAGGGTCAAACCTGACCTCCAGAATGATCTTCCTATTCAGCTTTCTGACGCTCGCACCGGCTGCCATCGTTTTTTATTATTCCATGCAGTTTCTCGATCGAAGCATCGACAGCTGGTTCGATGTAAAGATCGATCACGGAATGGAGGATGCGCTAGCGCTTGGACAGACGGCGCTGGATGAGCGCATGCGCAATGTAAGCAAGGAGTTAGAGCAAATTGCCGGCAAACTCGCCACCTCCCCCGTATCACTCATGGGGGTACGGTTAAACGAACTGAATGAACTTGAAGATGCGGATCTGACCCTGTTCACTCGCCAGGGACACATCATTGCCTATAGTGGTGCCCACACCGATTCGATTGTCCCGACGCTTCCTGACATCAATGTCATGATCCAGCTCCGGGGCGGTAAGCCCCATGTGGGCCTCGAAGGCATTGGAGCCGGCGGCCTTCAAATCAGGGCTGTTGCACCCATCATGGGGGAAGATTCGCTCTATCTGCAGGCCATACACCCCATTCCAAAACATCTTGCCGAACTGACTGATACCGTGGAATCGGCCTATCTCCATTACAAGGAGATGACGTTTCTGCGAGGTTCACTCAAGTTCACCTTCGCCCTCACACTCTCACTGATACTTCTGCTCAGCCTGCTCGCGGCGGTGTGGTCGGCGTTTTTGAGCATACGACGCATCGTTGAACCTGTGCGCCTGTTGGCGCTTGGGACTCGCGCTCTGGCCGAGGGTGATTTCGAGAAACGTCTTCCCGTCAAAGACCGGGGGGAATTAGGATTCCTGGTGGAATCTTTCAATACGATGACCAGCAAGATTGCCCAGTCACGCGATGATGCAGAACGATCCAGACGAGAGCTTCAATCTCAGCACGCCTATCTCGAAACCCTGTTGTCGAGCCTTTCCTCCGCCGTTCTCAGCCTGGATTCAAAAGGCACGGTGCTGACCGCCAATGCCGCTGCCAATACGATTCTGCATGCCGACCTCTCGCAATATTTAGGGTGGCCCTTGGCCGTACTCACCGGGGCCTACCCGCATATTGCAGAGCTCATGAATGAGCTCAAGCCCTTGATCCAAGGAGACAAGCAAACTTGGACCTTGGAGGTAGGCCTCAAGGGCCCTGGCGGGCGACAGGAATTATTTTGCCGTGGCACCAGCATCGAAGGTCAGACCGGCGATGGAAATGGCCATGTCCTCGTCATTGATGATGTCACCGCACTGATCCAGGCACAGCGCAACTCGGCCTGGAGCGAGGTCGCTCGCCGTCTCGCGCATGAAATCAAGAATCCCCTGACACCGATCCAACTCTCAGCGGAACGCCTACGCTACAAGCTGGCCAAGACCCTCGAGGGCCCCGATCTCGAAATGCTCGAGAAGTCGACGCGGACCATCGTCCAACAGGTGGAAGCGATGAAAACCATGGTGAATGCTTTTGGCGAATATGCAAAGCCAAGCATCATCCAGCTCTGTCCAACCCCCATTCGTCCTCTGATCGAGGAAGTGGTCGGACTCTATCCACCTTCATGCGGGCTTGCCTTCGAGTTCTCTCATGAAGGCAAAGCGCCCACGGTCATGGCAGACCCCGTGAAGCTCCGGCAGGTCCTTCACAATTTGATAAAAAACGCCCAGGAAGCGATTCCCCAGGGGGTTCAGGGAAAAATCGCCTTCTCAACTCGTCCGATCCAAAAGTCCGGGGAAGAGTTTGTAGAAATCAGAATCAGCGACAATGGTCCTGGGATCCCTGAGGATCAGTCGACTCGCATTTTCGAACCTTATGTGACAAACAAGTCCAAGGGCACGGGCCTCGGCCTTGCCATCGTCAGACGCATCATTGAAGAATTTGGCGGAGAAATCAGGCTGGACAGCCATTATGATAATGGCGCAAGCTTCCTTCTTACGCTTCCCATCGCAACCGGCCCCAAAGCAGTCCATGAGCAATCTGAGTAAGAAATCTATTTTAGTCGTTGATGACGAGCCGGACATTCGCGAACTTCTTCGTGAGATTCTCGTCGATGAGGGATTTGACGTTCTAGTGGCTGAAAATGCTGCAACTGCCCGTGAGGCCAGACTTTCTCATCGTATTGATCTCATTTTGCTCGACATTTGGATGCCTGACGAAGATGGCATCAGCCTGTTGAAAGATTGGCTCAGAGAAGACGGACTCTGCCCGGTCATCATGATGTCGGGACATGGAACCGTCGAAACAGCGGTGGAAGCAACTCGTCTGGGGGCCTACGATTTCCTGGAAAAACCCCTCTCGATGGCAAAGCTCAATGTGACTGTCGAGCGCGCTCTGGAAGCTGCCCAACTCCGAAAGGAAAACATCGTCTTCAAGCGGCGCATAGACAGCCCGGCGGAACCGATCGGCAAAAGCCTGGTGATGGAGAAACTCCGCGATCAGGTCAAACGTCTGGCTCAACACGATACCCGCGTCCTGCTGATCGGCGAGCCTGGCTCAGGTAAAGAAACACTAGCACGCTACCTGCACCAGAACAGCACTCGGCGTGAGGGACCGTTTATTGATGTGGGCGTCGGAACCATCGCCAGTAGCAATTCGGCTGTTGAGTTTTTCGGTCGGGTGGAAGGTGATCAGATCCAGCATGGCCTTTTGGAACAGGCCGATGGCGGAACCCTTTTCCTCGATGAAGTCGCTCACATGGAGCCCGAAACTCAGGTACGCCTGATGAGTGCCCTTGAATCCAACTCCTTCTCGAGAATCGGTGGCAGTGAACTCGTCCACGTCGATGTTCGCATCATTGCTTCGACATGCCGGTCACTGGAAGATGAGGTTCGATCCGGCCGCTTTCGTGCGGAGCTTTATTATCTCCTGAATGTCGTTTCACTCAAGGTGCCAGCCCTTCGGGAACACAGTGAAGATATTCCTGACCTGCTCAATTACTACGTCGAGTTTTTCGTCAGCAGGGAAAAGCTTCCGTTCCGACGCTTTCCAGTTGCTGTCCAGAATTTCCTCAGAAACTATCCATGGTTCGGAAATATCCGGGAACTGAAGAATCTGGTCCAACGCATTCTGATTCTCGGAAACAATGGCGAAGACGTTGAACTAGAGGAAGTAAAGACCGCCGTCGGGGAGGTGGTGATCGAATCTCCAGTCAGCACGGTTCAATTACCCGACTTCTATGATTTACCCTTGAAGGAAGCTCGGGAGCATTTCGAAAAGGCCTATCTGGAATACCATCTCGACAAATACGCAGGAAGCGTTGCCCGCCTGTCCACGGCGATTGGTCTCGAACGGACCCATCTGTATCGCAAGCTGAATTCGCTCGGCATCAAATTCAGAGACAAACGCTAATTCTTGGCCAACCACGCGCCAGCTCCCTGGAACGGTTCACCGACCGTTTTTAGCCTCAGGCGCTTTGGTGATAGACCGAAAGCACATCGCAAGCGGCGTGACCGACAACGCTCGTCGTCGTCGATCCTAGCAAGAGCCCCAGACCGTGTTGTCCGTGGCTACCCATGATGATCAAGTCTGATCGAATGTCTTCGGCAATCCGAATGATCTCGTTCTTGGGGCTCCCAAGCTCGACTCGACAACGGTCTTCGGGAATGTCGTGTTTCTTGCCGATTTGAATCAAACGCGCTCGAGCAATTTCCATCAACTGCTCTGTCAGATCTCCATCGAACGGAGAAACTGCACCGAAGGTGGTATCCACCGGAGTGATGTATTCCACAACGTGCAGAAGATAGATTTTGGCCTCAAACGGCTGCGCCAAAGCCATGGCCCGATGAAAAGCCTTAGCTCCTGAATCCGAGAAGTCGTGTGCAACGAGAATATTCTTGTAGAACAATGTGCTTCCTCACTATATTCACTGCAGAACGGGAACCTGAACGCGTGCCTGCGTTGCCGCTAGGCACCGAAGATCTGTGCCATGAGATCCATACTAGCCACCATGTATATGAAAGCCAAGGCTCCGGCCAAGGCATATCCTATACCGAGGGCGTGTCGAAGTATGTGAGCAAAAACCACCAGATTCCAGAACACTACCACCAGAACGAGAAGGCCTGTCCCCGGCACCATCTCGCCAAGGAGAGTGACAGGAAGGGCCACAAGGGTCATGAGGGCATCACAACCCAAGGCCGCCGTTACCGTTCTCTTAAATCGTTGCCAATGGGATGTGCTGAATAGGACGACGGCCAGGAAGGCCAAAAGAAGCACCGTAGCGACCAAGGACTGAAGAAAGGCATCGATGACCTCTCCGCCAGTTAGCCCGACGAGTGCAGAGAGGATCAGATCCGCAACCAACGCCAAAGCTAGAAGCAACCCGGAATCGGGGATGTCCTGAGGACCCTTTCGAAGGCAAGTGATGTCGAAGAACAGCCTTAGCAGCGCACTCATTGCGCTAGCAACTCCAGGGCATCACTGGCCTCAAGCCACGCATTCTCCGATTCCTTGAGCTCGGCGGCATGCAGATCACGTTCCTTGATCAATTGATTCAGGGTCTCAACCGACTCAGGCCGGTAAAGATCCTCCTGCGCCAGCTTTTGCTCAAGGATCTCTAAGTGCTCACTGGCCTGATTCATCCGCCGTTCAGCCCGTTCAAGGGCCGTGGTCAAGGTTTTCTGCTGCTTGCGTTTCTCGGCCTCTTCCTGCTTCGATAGCTGTCGACTTTGGGGCTCCGGCGCAGGTGCAGTCGTGACCGTTGAATCCTTCTGACGTTGCCTACGCTCCGCGAGCCAACGTCGATATTCATCCAGATCGCCTTGGTAAGACACGGTTCCACCATCTGCGACCAGATGGAATTCATTAGCTACTGTCCTGAGGAGATAACGATCATGGGACACGAGGACAAGTGCACCCTCATATTCCTGCAGGGCGAGCGTCAGAGCATCACGGGTCGGAAGGTCCAGATGATTGGTAGGTTCATCCAGCAACAAAAGATTCGGGCGCTGGCGAATCAGCATGGCTAGAACCAGCCGTGACTTCTCCCCCCCTGAAAAAGGTCCGATGGGCTCAAGGGCGCGTTCACCCTTGAATCCGAAGCCACCTAGATAATTCCTGAGGTCACGTTCTTGCGCTCTAGGGTCGAGTTTCTGAAGATGCCACAAGGCGCTCTGCTCAGGATTCAGCTGTTCAAGCTGATGCTGTGCAAAGTATCCGATCTTGAGATCCTGTGCAGGAATCCTCTCTCCCGCCGTCGTATTCACGACACCGGCCAGAGCCTTAATCAGCGTCGATTTACCAGCTCCGTTGGGTCCGAGCAATCCAATACGATCACCAGGGCTGATGGTCATATCGATGCCCGACAGAATCGGAACATCGGAATATCCCGCACTGATGCCATCCAGTCGCAACAGCGGTGTAGGATATTTTTCCGGCGCCTCGAAGCTGAAGGCTACATCGCTATCCGCCTGAGCCATGGCAATCAAGGTCATGCGATCAAGTGCCTTCAGACGGCTTTGGACCTGCCTGGCTTTGGTCGCCTGCGCCCTGAATCGGTCGACAAAGCCCTGGATTCGCTGCAGTTCGCGCTGCTGCCGCTGGTACGAGGCATTTTGTTGCGCCAGCATTTCAGCCCGACGCGTTTCAAAGGCAGAATAATTGCCGGTATGAAGCTGGACCTTGCCATGTTCGATATGAAGAACATGCGTAGCCAGATCATCCAGAAAATCGCGGTCATGCGAGACCAGCAGCAAGGTTCCCGGGTAAGACGATAACCAGTCCTGAAGCCAGATCACGGCATCGAGATCAAGGTGATTGGTCGGTTCGTCAAGCAGAAGAACATCTGAGCGGCACATGAGGGCCTGGGCCACATTCAGCCTGACCCGCCAACCACCAGAGAACTCGCAGACCGAACGCGACTCAGAACCTGGGGCAAAGCCAAGGCCGTTGAGAAGTCGAGCGGCCTTTGCCCTTGCCTCATAGCCTCCCACATGCAAATAGGCTTCGTGGAGATGGGCCAGAGCCATTCCATCACCGAGCGCATCTGCGGCCTCGATGTCCGATTCAATCTTGCGGAGTTCACGGTCCCCATCGAGCACGTAGTCGATCGCCGTCGTGGCCAAAGCCGGTGTTTCCTGGGCAACATGGGCAATTTCAAGGCCCAGAGCCACATCAAGCTCTCCCTGATCCGGGTGAAGCGTCCCAAGAATGAGCTCAAAGAAACTGGATTTTCCGGCCCCATTGGCTCCGGTAATGCCTACGCGTTCACCTCGATTGAGGGTGAACGAGGCCCCTTCGAAGAGAACCCTAGGGCCTCGACGAAGGGCGAGATTGCGCGCACTAATCATTCCTAGCCAGGACTCAGGAAGCTTTTTCGATGTGGGCTTCAACGTCCTTGAAGAACGTCAGAATATCGCCCTGAGTGACGGTTTTGCGGGGAATAATGATGGCCGAATCCAAAGATACGAAGATGAACGCGTAGTTTTTTGCAGGCTCGATTCGAAGCACGTCCTTCCAGGCAATACGCGATTCACCGGCATTGCTGATCTCGACAAGATCTTTCTCTTCGACTTTCAGGGTATAGGTGCCCAGAACACGTTCAAGCACATCGGCTGTATAAAGCGCCATGGCCCGCTTCTTCGCATTCCAACGAATCATCCAGGGTGCAACAAAGGCCCAACTGACAGCGGCTACACCCAACCACATGGCGGTCAGGGTGTCCTGGTAATAAAACCAAACGAATAGGACGATCAGTGACAATGTCGCAGGAACGGTTGTCTGATGACGGCGCAGCGATTTTTTTGTTTCTTCCTTCTTGCAGAACTGATGGTCATTGAAAAAAATGAGGTCCTGAAGTCGAAGGGTATACTGAATCTCAGTCATTTTGATGTGTTATGGCTGTCAGGTGGATGGCAAAGAACCCATGGGGTCCCAACGCGAATTCGCTAGTATACGCCGGAGTTACGGCTCTCTTTAATACCTTGTCGTGGATTTCATTCGTCCACCTCGCCCCGGTCTTGCTTACATGATCATTTATCTCCACGGTTTCAAGTCATCATCTCGTTCTCAGAAAGCCATCGAACTCAAGGAGTTCCTTCATCGCAAAGGCTACGACCACGGCTTCTGGTGCGAAGATCTGCCCGTTTCCCCGCTTGAAGCCATCATGAAAGTGGAAGACGTGATGGCGGCGTCCAATTCGCGGCCTTTGCTCGTTGGAAGTTCACTCGGCGGTTACTACGCCACCTATCTCGCGGAAAAACACGATCTGGATGCGGTCTTGATCAATCCCGCCTGCCATGCCGCGAGACTTCTTGAGCCGTGGCTTGGACCCCATGAAAATATCTATACGGGTGAGACATTCACGTTGGAGGCCCGGCATATCCGAGAGCTTGAATCGTTGGACGTTCCTTCCCTCTCAAAACCATCCCGATTCTGGGTTCTGCTTGAGACCGGTGACGAAGTCCTTGATTATCGTGATGCCGTGGAGGCCTACCATGGCGCTCGTTTTTCCATCGTCGAGGGGGGGAATCACAGCCTTCAAAGCTTTCCCGGATACCTCCCGGAAATTCTCGCCCTCGGGAATCCCTAAACGATTTTTCCTCTGCATCCCAATATGCAAAAGGCGCGATCATGCCGGACATGATCGCGCCTTTTGCTGAGACCTAGAAGCCGGCGTTTATACGGCTTCGGCCACTTCGGAAGGCTTCTCTTCTTCAGACCGGCTCTTCGGCTTTGACGCCGCAGCGGCTGTTCGATCAAGGAAGTTCTGCCACTGCTCAACCGTCAACTTCTGAAGCAAGGGCACAATCGGGTTCAGCTCAATGGGTGGCGCATTCCAATGCTCCTCATAGCCGATCTGCTCGGCCTCGAGGGCGACACCATCTTCCGCCAGCAAGGGCTTGAATAGAAGCGGCACGGACGCATTAAGCACCTGTTGTGTCAGCCATTTCGGTGCATTGAACGGAATCATCGGAATCTTCACGCTATCAAAGTAGAAGATAAAGAATACGCGCGTTGTCCGTTCGTCGATCGGAAGGAGGAAGCACCAGTGCTTGATGCTGTTCCCTGTATTTGACCATTGGTAAGGATATTCGTAGCAGATCTCAATCGATCGGGTGTTAACCCGCTTGCGGTTGACGAAATACTTGGAGAATTTACCTTCGGCCATGTAGGTGTCATAAGTCAGATAAACCTTGTCCTCATCCGCCTCATAGTGGGTCAACTTTGCATCAACAAACGGCTGATACTTCCGATGCAGGAAGGCATGCGCAAAGTCGCAGATATTGTCGATCACCATGGAATGATGGGTCTTCCACGTATAGTCGACCGTAAACCCGGCCCAAGGATCGTCCGTCATGAGTTCAGGAATTTCAGGGATTTTCCGAACAGAGGCAAGATCAGGGTCGCCCGGGAACAGCCAGACGAGGCCATAGCGGACTTCTACAGGAAACGTTCTCAGCTTGCTCTTGATCAGTGGCTTACCGAAGCTGTCATGCGAATAGTCGGTGAGCCAGCCATCCCGATTAAAAGACCAGCCGTGATAGGCGCAGCGAACCTGGCATTTGTCGACAACACCATGCGTGAGCTTCAGATGACGATGCGGGCACCGGTTCTGGAGAGCAGACAAGGTCCCATCTTCTCCTCTAAACAGAGCAATCGACAGATTCCAGAACTGAACTTCCTTGATTTCGCCTTTCTTGATTTCACGGTCATACTCAACCGCATACCAACGATCGGGATCCAACCCGGCGGCGCGTACTTTCTGTCTTGTACTGCGCGATTCCTGGAACGAGGGGGGCGGGGTTAATTCACGGTCATCAAGGGGATCCCTCATGGGGCACTCCGTATCATCTGAATAGGGGACAGGAAAACAAAAAAGTCCGTCTCGGGAATAAGGGCGTCACCGCCGAATCAGACCTCGTCTGACAAAGTCATCATAGGCGGATTGCACAGCATCGCGCAGAGACGTTGGCTGGTAGCCGAGCTCGTTCTTGGCCTTCGAATTATCGACCTTACGATGCATGCTCAGCAGTCGAACAGCTGCGGGTGTAAAACGTCTTGGCTGATTCGGGAAGAATCTGAACCAAAGCGTATCCATCACTCCGGCGATGGCTGCCATCACCGGAATCGGGAGGCGAAGCCGTGGCTTTGGCTTCCCGGTGACCTCTGAAAAGAGGTCTAGAAGATCATCTACGGTCGAATACGTGGTACTGATCAGATACTTCTGGCCAGAACGACCTTTATCCATCGCCAACACGTGTCCCTCGACAATATCTTCGGTCGAGACAAATTCGAATCCGCCCGGAATGTAGGCATTCAGTTTGCCATGGGCAAAATCAATCAGCACCTGCCCGAACCGCGAGGGAACAAAATCGTTAGGTCCTATGATCGCGCAGGAAACAGCGACAACGACATCCAGCCCATCGGCATGCGCTCTGAGACAATGATGTTCCACCAAATGCTTGGTGAAGCCGTAAGGCAGATGCCGGTCAAAGGGATAGAAAGGATCCGACTCAACGCTCGGTACCCCTTTTTCATAGCCGGTTGCACTCAGAGAGCCTGAAACAACCACCTTCTCAACGCCCAATGATTTTGCAGCATCCAGGAGATTCATTGTTCCAAGAACATTGGACTCAAAGATTTCACGCTTGTGCGCGGCATCCCCTTCGATCGTCGAAACATGAGCCGCGCAATGGTAGATCTTACGACAACCGCGCACCGCATTTTCAACGGCCGCGCGATCCCTGAGATCGCCCTCAATCACTTCAAGATCAAGGCCATCGAACGCCCCATTGTCTCGGCCGGGGCGAACCAGCGCCCTTACGGCGTGGCCGTCACGCAAGAGGCGGCGAATGAGATTGGCGCCAAGATGGCCCGTGCCACCTGTGACAAGAATCGGAGTCGAGGTCATGGTTCCTGAATATTCGCGCAATTTCTCTAATGGTAACATGGCACAACAGAGGAAGCCCCTACCCTCGTAGGGGCTTTCTGATATGACGATCCCATTAGCGCAAAAGCACGTAGCAAAAGATCCATGACCCAAGAAACGAAAGCCTCAGGGCAACTCTTCGAATATATCCTGACCCACCATCGGGGTCTGTTCGCAACCGTGTGCCTACTACCGATTTCAACGGTCTACAGCGCTTACGTCTTCATTCGCAACCACATCCTCTTCCGCATGCGAACCGCGCCGCAAAGACACCAGCAGCGGGTTGAATCGGTCATCGCTCAAATCGAGGCATGGCAAAAGGACGGCGCCAAGGAACAACTCTGTACGGCCCGCTCTGGATGGCAATCCATGAGTGAGATGGTTCCAAAATACAAACTCTCGCGCCGAAACATCTACATCGGGATGTATGACCTGTTATCGATCGACGAGGAGCGACAAACGGTTCGTGTCGAACCCATGGCAAGCATGGGACAAATCTCAAGAACCTTGATCAGTCGGGGCTGGATTTTGCCCGTTGTCCCTGAACTTGATGATCTCACCGTCGGCGGCCTGATCATGGGATTTGGCGTTGAAACCAGCAGCCACAAATATGGGTTATTCCAATTCATCTGCGAATCCTTCGACATCGTGACGGCCGAAGGAAAGCTCTTGCACTGCTCCGCCGATGAAAACTCGGAACTATTCCATCTCATCCCCTGGAGTCACGGTACGCTCGGATTTCTGGTTGCGGCCGAACTCAAGATCATCCCCGCCAAGAAATATGTTCGAGTGTCCTACCATCCGAAGACACGCCTTGACGCCCTGACAGAATCATTTGATCAGGCCTGCCGGAACACGGTCGAGAATGAATATGTTGAAGCATTGACCTACAGCCGCGATCGGGGCGTGGTCATGATTGGAAATCTGACCGATGAAGCCGGTCAGGATGGCCCAATCAATCCGATTGGTCGCTGGTATAAGCCTTGGTTCTACAAACACGTTGAGGAAATTCTTGCCGCCGGCAAAGAGGTTGTGGAATACATTCCGCTCCGTGACTACCTCCACCGTCATACCCGGAGCTACTTCTGGGCCATGGAGGAAATCATCACTTTCGGCAACAACCCCTTGTTCAGGTTTCTTTTGGGTTGGGCCCTGCCCCCACGCATTGAACTGCTGAAGTACACCGAGACCGAGACAACCCGACGCCTTCGGGAAAAGCATCATGTCGTGCAGGATATGCTGATGCCGATGGCTTTGCTGAAAAAGTCCCTGGAGTACTTTGACGACCACTTCGACTTATATCCGCTGTGGCTCTCACCGATGGCGGTGTTCGACAACCCACAGCATCTCGGCCTAATTCATCCCTATGAGGCACCAAACGGTGAGCGCGATCCGATGTATGTGGATATTGGGGCTTACGGCACGCCCAAGAAGACCGGCTTTGACGGTCGCAAAGCTCTGCCCTCGCTGGAAAAGTTCGTGATCGAGAATCAGGGTTATCAGGCGCTTTATGCCAAGACGCTCCTTACGGAAGAGGACTTCCGAAAGATGTTTGATCATTCAGCCTATGATCGCCTGCGCGACCGTCTTCCTTTCTGCCGACAGGCTTTTGGAGAGATCTACGACAAGGTCTCGTCCAGAGGCCGCATCTCACCTGTCGAAATGAGGAAACTCAAGGCAGGGGAAGATGCGAACGTGGATTTCAGCAAAGACTAGGCGTCAGATCCATCGGCGCTTTCAAGACCCTCATGGCTTGCGTCTTTGAACGCAAGCCATGAATCTCTGGAGCTAGACCCCACCCCCACCGACTAGAAAATTCCGAGTGGGTCATACCATTCAGGCTGCTTTGGATCCGCAGGCTTGGGCGCCTCGGGCGGCTTGGTCTTAGGCTTGACCTGTGGAGGCAACTCTTCAGATAGCGAGCGCAAGCGCGACGTGGAAGGCCCTGCTTCAGGTTGACCCGAGGCCGGATGTTCGACCGGCTTTTCAACCGAAGGCGGTACAGGCTGCGACGGGGCTGCTGCTTTAGGCTCCGACTTATCGACTCCACCCCCATTAACGATTTCAGGCTCTGGCACATTGGGGTCTGGCAGGGACGGCCGCTTTGGAGCGGATGAATAGTCACAGGGGAAATAGGGATCGCAGATCTGAATGACCCTGAACTCGATCCTTTCATTGCGAGCCTGATCTGTCTGGGGTTCGCCACCTGGGAGGCGCTTGTCACCACCAAACCCCTTGGTTCTGAGCTTGCCTTCGGCCACGCCCCCCTGAATCAGGGCATCACGGACAGCATTCGCTCTCGCTGTCGAGAGCTTGATGGCCTGAGGGCGGTTGGGCTCGGAATCTACGTGCCCCTGAATTTCATAGAGCGCGGAGGTACGAAGATTTTGAATCACGCTAGCGACCTTCGTTGCGATTTCGCGGGAATCCTCCGGAAACACGGCTGCGCCATCGGCAAAATTGATGATCCATCGATTGAGGATGCTCACAACTTCAGCAGGCTTGGCATCCGACCCGATGTGGGCGAGGACCGCTGCCATGTATTGCTTTGAGTCCTGAGCACGCTCAATACCCTCATCACGCAGATATCCGTAGCGATAATTCGCACCGAGCGTGCTCATCAGACTATTAAGGATACCGTTACGATCCTCCTCCGAAAGCCAACCGCCCACCCGCAAGGTATTACCTTCCAGTCGAACATCCAGTCCAGGCACGTTCAGCAAGGGGAAAAGGCGGTCAAGTTGATTGATCCACAGCGGATCACTGCGCGAGGGATCGACCAGGATATCCCCGGCAATCTTTCCGGCGCCAAAAGATTTCTGCAATTTCTCAAGAATGGTCTGCCGGGATTGAGCCGTATTAACAAATCCAAGAAATTCAAAATGACCCCCATTGTTGCGGATCACCAACTTCGATCCTGCGCCCTGCGCTTCTGGCTGCTTGGCACCAGCATCCTGAGAGACCACCGGCCCCGAACTCGAGGCGACCGGTTCGGGTGTGCTGCCTTCCGGCTGACCGTGAGGCGTCCGCTCGTAAATATCCCGTCCTAAAAAGAAACTACTGAGAAGCAAAACACCCACACCCGAGCCCCAAGCAACACGCACGGTCCATGCAGGTGAAGTGGATGCTTTCTTGCGCTTGGCCTTTGCGTTCGAACGAATGGCACGACTGCGGGGTGCGATCAGCCCGTGGACATGCGTTGACAGATAGTCGGTGACAGCATGAGGCACCTGCTCCGGAATATTTCCGCCAGCAGTGAAGTACCGAATCAGGCGCGGAATGACATACGCCAACGCCGTCCGCACCCTGGCATTCGCCATGCCCAGATCTCGTCCCATGCGACTGATCGTGTCCGCACCAAGCAACACTTCAAGCCGATGACCTTCTGAAAACCGAATTTCTTCTAAAGGATTACGCCAGTTGGATAGATCAGCGCCGAGCCCCTCTTTCTCAAGGCGTTCAAGAAAGCCCTCCAAGCCGCCATGCTGGGCATCGAAGAGAAAGCGAACGGCTTCACCGACAAGCACGGGCGTCTTACTTTCAAGTCCAAGATTCTCATCGGTATCACGAACAATGTCGCTCAGCAGTTGCATCAATCATTCCTCATCTGAAACAGTCTCGGTGGGCCAAAGCCTCGCTGATGATATACCCTTTCCACGTAGCGCCGCCCTCAGACTTAAGGTGGCTCATGGCGCTGTCCCATAGCTACTTTCAGCAATTTAGGGCGAATTCAGCGCGGATCCCCTTGAAAGAAAGGGGGTAAAACAGTATATTTTTAAGCCATTTGCTCGGCATTTCGTAATGCCGAACGACGGCCGCCCATTTCGAGTTCAACCCATGATTGCACAGCCGTGCCTTCGTGAAGGCCTGACTTGCAAGTTCGGCCCAGGTGGCGCCTGACCTAATCGGGGTCAGAGACCACAGATTAATGACCGAGGTAATTAATGAGTTTTAACGCCATCCCGGAAAAACAGGGTCTTTATGATCCCCGCAACGAACACGATGCCTGTGGTGTCGGCTTTATCGCCCATATCAAGGGCAAGAAAAGCCACGAGATCGTCAGCCGAGGTCTCGAGATCCTCCGCAATATCACGCACCGTGGCGCTGTAGGCGCGGACCCCCTGGCCGGAGATGGCGCTGGCATCCTCCTGCAGATCCCTGACATCTTCCTCCGCGAGGAGTGCAAGACCATTGGGATTTCCCTTCCTGCCGAAGGCGAATATGGCGTTGGCGTCGTATTCATGCCGCAGAAGGCCGAACACCAGAAAACCTGTATCGAGATCATCGAACAGTTCATCCAGTCTGAAGGACAGACCCTCATCGGCTGGCGTGAGGTCCCCGTGGACAACACCGGTCTTGGAGAATCCGTTAAACAGATTGAGCCTCGAATTCGCCAGGTCTTCGTCGGCCGTGGCAAGAACTGCGCGGATCAAAATGCCTTTGAACGCAAGCTCTTTGTGATCCGCAAGCAGATCGACAACCGCATTCGGGACCTGAAACTGGATGAAGGGAAGATGTTCTACATCCCCTCCTTCTCCTCACGCACTATCGTGTACAAGGGAATGTTGCTGGCCGATCAGGTCGGCGTTTATTACAAGGATCTTGAAGATGCCCGCGTTGTTTCAGCGCTCGCACTGGTTCACCAGCGGTTCTCCACGAATACCTTCCCGACATGGGATCTTGCACATCCATTCCGGATGATCGCGCACAATGGCGAGATCAATACCGTCCGGGGCAATATCAACTGGATGGCTGCCCGCCGCCATTCCATGTCTTCAGAAATTCTTGGCGAAGATCTCGACAAGATCTGGCCTCTCATCGGCGAAGGCAAGTCCGACTCTGCAAGTTTCGACAACGCCCTGGAACTTCTGGTCATGGGCGGCTACTCGCTGGTCCATGCCATGATGTTGCTGATTCCTGAAGCATGGGCAGGTAACCCGCTGATGGATGAAAAGCGTCGCGCATTCTATGAATATCACTCTGCGCTCATGGAACCGTGGGACGGACCTGCGGCAGTGGCATTTACCGACGGACGGCAAATTGGTGCGACGCTGGATCGAAATGGTCTGCGTCCTGCACGTTACCTCATCACCGATGATGACCATGTCGTCATGGCTTCAGAAATGGGCGTTCTGACCATTCCTGAAGACAAGATCATCAAGAAGTGGCGTCTTCAGCCCGGAAAGATGTTCCTGATCGACATGGAGCAGGGCCGAATCATTGATGACGCCGAGATCAAGGCTGAACTCGCTGCCAAGGCCCCTTATCAGCAATGGCTGAGCGAAACCCAGATCCAACTGGAAAATCTGCCCGCAGAAGTTTCAGCGATGCCGCCCGATGACAAGACGCTGCTGGACCGCCAGCAGGCCTTTGGCTACAGCCAGGAAGATATCAAGTTCTCCCTGACGCCAATGGCACTGACAGGACAGGAACCGATTGGCTCCATGGGGACCGATGCTGCTCTTGCCGTGCTGTCGTCCAAGCCCCGAATGCTTTACGACTACTTCAAGCAGGCGTTTGCTCAGGTCACCAATCCGGCCATCGACCCAATCCGGGAAGAACTGGTCATGTCCCTCGTGACACACATTGGACCACGCCCTAACCTTCTGGATCTCAAGAGCGCAGGAAACCACAAGCGACTGGAAGCCCACCAGCCGATCCTGAGCAACAAGGATCTTGAAAAGATCCGTCGGATCGAAGCGAAGACCAACGGTATTTTCAAGACCAAGACACTCAGCTTCTGCTATCCAGCAGACGCAGGTGCTACCGGCATGGAAAACGCCATCGCCCAGCTCTGTCAGGCTGCTGAAGCCGCGGTCACAGAAGGTAACAACATCCTGATCATTTCGGATCGGAAAATGGATGCCGAGCACATCGCCATCCCGGCGCTTTTGGCGACCGCTTCCGTTCATTTCCATCTTATCAAGGCAGGACTTCGCACCGAAGTCGGCCTTGTCGTTGAAACGGGCGAAGCACGTGAGGTCCATCACTTTGCGCTGCTCGCAGGTTACGGCGCAGAAGCCATCAATCCTTATCTCGCATTCGATTCGCTGTCCTCACTGATTCTTGAGGCCAAGGAAAAGATCACCGCAGACGAGGCGCACAAGCGCTATATCAAGGCGATCGGCAAGGCTTTGCTGAAGATCATGTCCAAGATGGGTATCTCGACCTATCAGTCCTACTGCGGAGCACAGATCTTCAATGCCATCGGATTAAGCGATGCATTCCTCGCCGGGTATTTCCCGGGAACCAGCGCCACCACGGATGGTGCAGGACTTCTTGAGATTGCCCAGGAAACGGTGCGTCGCCACCGCATCGCTTACGGTGATGCCCCGCTTTACCGGAATGCACTCGATGTTGGCGGTGAGTATGCCTATCGTGTCCGCGGTGAAGATCACGTGTGGACACCGGAAACCATTTCAAAGCTCCAGCACGCCACCCGAACCAACAACTGGAACACCTACCTTGAGTACACCCGGTCAATTAACGAACAAAACGAACGCCTGCTGACTCTGCGTGGCCTCCTTGACTTCGACTATAGCCGCAAGGAAGTCCCACTGGATGAGGTCGAGTCCGTCAAGGACATCGTGAAGCGTTTTGCAACCGGCGCGATGAGCTTCGGCTCCATTTCTTATGAAGCGCACACCACCCTGGCTGTTGCGATGAACCGTATCGGCGGAAAGTCCAATACGGGTGAAGGCGGCGAACTGGCTGAGCGCTTCAAGCCCCTGGAGAATGGTGATTCTCTCCGCTCGGCCATCAAGCAGGTCGCCTCCGGCCGTTTCGGGGTCACGACTGAATACCTAGTGAATGCAGACGACATCCAGATCAAGATCAGTCAGGGTGCGAAGCCCGGTGAAGGCGGTCAGTTGCCGGGTCACAAGGTGGATGCGACGATTGCACGCGTTCGTCACTCTACGCCTGGCGTCGGTCTGATTTCACCGCCTCCCCATCACGACATTTACTCGATTGAGGATCTCGGACAGTTGATCCACGACCTCAAGAACGTGAATCCCGAATCTCGCATCAGCGTCAAACTGGTTTCTGAAGTCGGCGTAGGTACGGTTGCGGCAGGTGTTGCCAAGGCACATGCTGACCACATCACCATCGCCGGATATGACGGTGGTACTGGCGCGAGCCCGGTCACCTCGATCAAGCACGCAGGACTCCCGTGGGAAATTGGTCTTGCCGAGACCCATCAGACCCTGGTTCTAAACAAGCTCCGTGGACGCGTCTGCGTTCAGGCGGATGGCGGAATCAGAACTGGCCGTGACGTCGTCATGGCAGCACTTCTGGGGGCAGACGAATTTGGGTTTGCAACCGCGCCATTGATCGTCGAAGGCTGCATCATGATGCGCAAGTGCCATCTGAACACCTGCCCGGTCGGTGTCGCCACTCAGGATCCAGAACTGCGCAAGCGCTTCACGGGACAGCCCGAGCACGTAGTCAACTTCTTCTTCTTCATTGCTGAAGAAGTACGTCAGATCATGGCGAAGCTGGGCTACCGGAACTTTAATGAAATGATTGGGCAGACGGATCGCCTCGACATGCGCAAAGCTGTTGCGCACTGGAAGGCATCCAAAATTGATCTTTCACGCCTTCTCTACAAGCCAGTTCCGGGCGTAGGCGTATCCATTTTCAACACGGAAACGCAGGATCACGAACTTGAAAAGGCGCTTGATCATCAGTTGATCGCACAATCCAAGTCTGCGATCGAATCCAAGAAGCCCGTTCAGTTTGAAAGCCCGATCCGCAACTTCAATCGCAGTGTAGGCGCGATGCTCTCTGGTCAGGTTGCGAAACACCATGGCCATGAAGGTCTGGCCGAGGACACCATTCATATCAAACTGCACGGTACTGCCGGACAGAGTTTTGGTGCGTTCCTTGCCCGTGGCGTTACGCTTGAACTCTCAGGCGAAGGCAACGATTACGTGGGCAAGGGTTTGTCCGGCGGTCGTATTGCGATTTATCCACCGAGCGAATCACCGCTCGTTGCCGATGAAAACATCATTGTCGGCAATACCGTTCTTTACGGTGCCATCGAAGGTGAATGCTATTTCCGTGGTGTCGCTGGGGAGCGCTTTGCTGTTCGCAACTCAGGCGCCATAGCGGTTGTCGAAGGCGTTGGCGATCACGGTTGCGAATACATGACCGGCGGTGTTGTTGTTGTACTCGGCGAGTCGGGTCGCAACTTCGCAGCCGGGATGTCCGGTGGTGTGGCCTACGTCCTTGATGAAGCCGGTGATTTTGGCAACCGTTGCAACCTGTCAATGGTCGAACTCCAGCCCATCCCGGCGGAATCAAACACCCTTGAACGTCGTGACCATCAGGGCAATGACCTTGAGGCACATGGACTGGTCGACATCCTCCATAACATGACTCGTGACGATGAAAAGCGTCTATGGACATTGATCAATCGCCACGCCCGATATACCGGTAGCGCGAAGGCCAAGAGAATCCTCGACGACTGGTCGAGCTATCTGCCGAAGTTCGTGAAGGTGATGCCGGTCGATTACCGTCTGGCGCTGGAGAAAATGCAGGCCGCCCAGGAACGCACTGGAGCCAGTCACTAAGAAAACGGGCATCTTCTAGATGCCCGGATTGGCCGATTTGATCCGATAAAGAATAGCCGTTGTACCGATGCCCTACCGGCATCCATAAGAGGTTGAGCAAACATGGGTAAGCCCACAGGTTTCATGGAAGTTTCGCGTCAGGACCGTCGCTACACGATGGTCGACGACCGCGTTCAGAACTTCAAGGAATTCGTCGTTCCTCTATCTGAAGAAGAACTGGTCCGCCAGGGATCGCGTTGCATGGATTGTGGCATCCCGTATTGTCACAATGGATGCCCCGTCAACAACATCATTCCTGACTGGAATGATCTCGTTTATCAGCAGGGCTGGCAGCAAGCGATCGAGGTTCTCCATAGCACCAATAATTTCCCCGAATTCACAGGCCGCATCTGCCCGGCGCCCTGCGAAGCTGCATGCACGCTGAACTTGACGGATGAGCCTGTCACCATCAAGTCCATCGAATGCGCTATCGTTGATAAGGCATGGGAAAACGGCTGGATTCAACCCCAGATCGCAGCCCATAAGACAGGCAAGCGCGTTGCCGTGGTTGGCTCGGGACCTGCAGGTTTGGCTGCCGCTCAGCAGCTTGCACGTGCCGGTCATGACGTGACGGTCTTTGAAAAGAATGACCGTATCGGTGGTCTCCTCCGTTATGGCATCCCTGACTTCAAGATGGAGAAGCACATCATTGATCGCCGTATCGCTCAGATGCAGGCTGAAGGCGTGCTGTTCCGTCCCAACTGGCATATTGGCAAGGACATCCCAGCCAGTCAGCTGGTCAAGGAATTTGACGCCGTAATTCTTGCGGGGGGTTCAGAACATCCTCGTGACCTGCCCGTACCCGGCCGGGAACTGGATGGAGTGCATTACGCCATGACTTTCCTGCCGCAACAAAACAAGCGCAATGCGGGGGACGTACTTCCTGAGTCAGATAGCATTCTCGCGACTGACAAGCATGTCGTTGTCATCGGTGGCGGCGATACCGGTTCTGACTGTATTGGGACGTCCCGTCGCCATGGTGCCACGAGCATCACGCAGCTCGAAATCATGCCGAAGCCGCCTGAAAAGGAAAACAAAGCCCTGACCTGGCCAAACTGGCCGAACAAGCTCCGTACATCCAGCTCTCATGAAGAGGGCTGCGATCGCATGTGGAGCGTCGATACCGTCTCTTTCGAAGGCAAAGACGGCAAGCTGACCCAGATCAATTGCGTAAAGGTTGAATGGACCCAGGACAATGGTCGTTGGGTCATGAACCGTGTTCCAGGCTCTGAGTTCAGCCTGAAGGCTGATCTCGTATTTCTGGCCATGGGTTTTGTCCATCCGGTTCGGGATGGCATGCTCGCCGATCTCGGTGTCGCCCTCGATGAGCGCAATAATGTTCGCGCAACGACGGATGACTACAGGACATCTGTCGATAAGGTCTTTACCGCAGGCGATATGCGCCGCGGTCAGTCCCTGGTGGTCTGGGCCATCCGCGAAGGTCGTCAGTGTGCACGATCCGTTGATGAGTTCTTGATGGGATCTAGCGAACTTCCGCGATAGATTCATCTTAACTCCACAAGAGCCCGGCCCCGCCGGGCTTTTTTATATCTGACGACACTCCGCCTACACCAGATATTGTGACAAACGGATAAGTTAACACTACATATAGTTATTCCTGTTGTATAATCATCCCATCGCGCCAATGGCGCACGTTTTAACAGCCCCTTCCCTCACGGAGCACGGAATATGCTGAACTGGGATGACCCTCTTGCCGCACTCAAGACTTCCTCAACGCGCTTTACGCCCGAAGTTTCTGATGTCGTAGAACCCGCTATATCCGTAGCAACGCCGGTCACGGCTGTTGGCCTCACCGGCTCTGTAGCCTCTGTCAGTGCTGACGCGCTGCAACACGGCGCAACAGGACTAGAGTCCATTCAGATTGGCGCTAAACGCATCCAGGTCGATGACAAGAAGATCATCAACTGCAGAGCGGATCTCAACCAGTTGGTTCCTTTCAAATACCGTTGGGCATGGCAAAAGTATCTTGATGCCTGCGCAAACCACTGGATGCCGCAGGAAATCAACATGAATGCCGATATTGCGCTCTGGAAGAGTGCAGATGGCCTGACTGAAGATGAGCGCATCATCATCAAGCGCAATCTCGGATTCTTCTCGACAGCTGATTCACTTGTCGCGAACAATCTGGTGCTTGCCGTCTATCGCCACATCACCAACCCAGAATGCCGTCAGTACCTGCTGCGTCAGGCGTTTGAAGAGGCATTGCACACGCACGCTTATCAGTACGTCGTGGAATCATTGGGCATGGATGAAGGCGAAGTCTTCAACATGTATCGTGAGTTGCCTGCGGTCGCTCGCAAGGCCGAATGGGCCCTGCCCTTTACCCAGTCACTGGGTGACCCGACCTTCTGCACCGGAACCCCTGAAGCGGATCAGCGTCTGCTCCGTGATCTCATTGCGTTCTACGTCATCTTCGAAGGCATCTTCTTCTACGTCGGCTTCACTCAGATTCTGTCGATGGGCCGTCGCAACAAGATGACCGGCACCGCAGAGCAGTTCCAGTACATCCTGCGCGATGAATCCATGCACATGAACTTTGGCATCGATGTCATCAATCAGATCAAGATTGAGAATCCGCACCTCTGGAGCGCAGGCTTCCAGGAAGAGATCATCAAGCTGATCACTGATGCCGTTGAAATCGAGATCCAGTACGCACATGACACTATGGCCCGTGGCGTACTGGGACTCAACGCCAACATGTTCGAGGATTATCTGAAGTACATTGCCAATCGCAGATGCAACCAGATCGGATTGGCAGAACAATACCCAGGCGCACAAAATCCGTTCCCCTGGATGAGTGAAATTCTGGATCTCAAGAAGGAAAAGAACTTCTTTGAAACGCGTGTAACCGAATATCAGACCGGCGGCGCGTTGAGCTGGGACTGATTTTCAGTCCAGAAGGCCTGGAATCGGCGAGCTGCTGATTCCGGGTCTCCTCCTCCAAAAACCCCCTCAATCACGGCGAGTAGCCCCGCGCCGGCCTCCACCAGAGATCGACCATTCTCGAATGTGATCCCCCCGATCGCGACAATCGGAACGCTTAGCATTTTCCTCGCTTCGCGCAAGGTCGCTTGATGTGCACAGGGCGCATAAGGCTTGGTCTGCGAGGGAAAGAATCGCCCAAAGGCCACATAAGTCGCACCAAGCTCCTGAGCCTGTGTTGCTCTCGCAACGTCGTCGTAACATGAAATCCCGATTATGGCGTTAGACCCTAGGATGGCCCTCACGGCCACGGGGTTTGCATCTTCCCTGCCCAAATGAACGCCATCGGCTCCCACCTTGAGAGCCAGATCGACATCATCATTGATGATGAGAGGCACCCGTGACTTGCGGCAACGATCCAACAGGACCCTAGCTTCTTCAACCGAGGCTCTGCCCCCCTTCGCTCTGTACTGTACGACAGCCGCACCCCCTTGGATGGCAGCATCCACCTCATCGAGGATATTGAGTCGCATTTCAGAGGGATCGCGGGTAATGACATAAAGCCCATGATCTGGAAACGATGTGTGATTGCTCAAGCAACTTCCTCAGATATAGCGGTGAACCAGCCAATCAAAGCCAGTGCCCAAAATCAAAACAACAGACAGCCCGATCTGAAACCTGAAATCCACCCGATCGATGAGTGCAGCCACCTGGTGCCTGTGAGATCCGGAGGCCGAATGGTAGACGTTCGCGCCCCAGAGGAATAATCCGAACAGGGTAATGTTGATAAAGAAACAAAGGTTATAAACGCTATCGAGGAACGTCAGATATTGAAAGTCAGGAAGATGCTCATGATAGCTCTGCTGCAGAAAGATAAGCGTCAGGATGCAGGTTGGGGGAATCCCAATCCGGACGTCCCAACCGTGCGAGGCAATCGACGGTGCAAATAGCGTGATCAACATTACCGTCAACAGTGGCAGGATTAATTTCAGGAACGTAGAGTTCAGCGCCTTTTTGTAACGGACTTCCATTCGCAATTCTGACGCGACCCCCGTTCCGTCACGAAGATCATTGCCCATACGACTCATCCAGTGCGTCAGAAGCCCTTTGAGCTCATAGCCTATCGTCTCATAACTACTGATATCGATGAATGGACCGATTGCCGAATCTCGGCGATCAATGGTTAGTTCAATCGGCGCCACATCGTCTCGTAATTGCTGAGACTGAAGTTGAACGATCAGAGGAAGTGAGATCGTTTGAAAAGGGAATTTCCGAAAATCAAGATCATCCACGTAGAAATGCCCCGAATACCTGAATCGCTCGTAGTAACGCCCATCGGGCATCAGAAGAGGGCCGTTGGTGGTCTGTGAAAGGGTAAAGTCGTAGCGATTCACCAGATTGATGAAATTGATGAGATCCACGGCGGATATCTTGCGCTTGGCCATTTGAGCATGGAGCCACGGGGAATATTTCACCCAGACCCAACCGTCACTATCAAACGTATTGTTCTCTGCCTCGAAGCGGTAGATATTCTGGACAAAGATGCCCAGTTCCACAGTCTGATTTGGATGAACAGGGATAGGAAGGTCCGACACGATCTCCCCGTAGTTCATGGCCGGATGCTGGATCAGTTGTGAGCGCATGCTCACCATCGTCAACAGCAGCAGACCAAGAACGATCGCAAAACCCAAAATGAGTCCCTTGTGGGTATTGATCTCGGTAAATTTCAAAGCCTTGTTCCTTTGAGAGTAAAGTCTTGCGGATCGATAGGGACAGGTCTCCCCTCGACAATTATAATAGTCGGTTTAGTTACACTTTCAGGGAACCTCCCATGACCCAACCCACTGTCAAGAAAGTCGCACTGGCCTACTCCGGTGGTCTCGATACCTCTGTCATCCTTCAATGGCTCCGTGAGACCTACAACTGTGAAGTAGTGACCTTCACAGCTGACATCGGACAGGGGGAAGAAGTCGAACCGGCTCGCAGCAAGGCCCAGGCCATGGGAATCAAGGAGATCTATATCGATGATCTCACCGAAGAGTTTGCACGCGACTTCGTTTTCCCAATGTTCCGCGCGAACACCATCTATGAAGGTGAATACCTCCTGGGCACCTCCATTGCGCGGCCGCTCATTGCCAAGCGACTCATCGAGATCGTCAATGAAACCGGGTGCGATGCCATCTGTCATGGTGCAACTGGAAAAGGCAACGATCAGGTCCGCTTCGAACTCGGCGCCTATGCACTCAAGCCCGACATCAAGGTCATCGCGCCGTGGCGGGAATGGGATCTGACTTCGCGTGAGACCCTGTTGGCTTATGCTGAAAAGCACAGCATCCCGATTGAAATGAAGCGCGGCAAAGCGTCCCCCTACTCTATGGACGCCAATCTTCTTCATATCTCGTATGAGGGCGGCGTCCTTGAAGATCCATGGTCGGGCCCTGAAGAAGACATGTGGCGTTGGTCCGTATCGCCTGAGGCAGCACCTGATCAGGCCACCTTCATCGAACTTCGCTACGAACGCGGTGACATCGTCGCCATCGATGGCGTCCCCATGTCTCCGGCAAAGGTTCTGGCACGGTTGAATGAAATCGGGGGTGCCAATGGCATTGGCCGCCTCGATATCGTTGAAAACCGCTACGTCGGCATGAAGTCGCGCGGCTGCTATGAAACCCCGGGCGGCACCATCATGCTCAAGGCCCATCGAGCGATCGAATCGTTGACACTGGACCGCGAGGTTGCGCATTTGAAGGACGAATTGATGCCCCGCTATGCGAGCCTTATTTACAACGGCTATTGGTGGAGTCCGGAACGGGTTCTGTTGCAGGAACTGATCGATTCCAGCCAGACCAACGTGAACGGGGACGTTCGCGTCAAGCTCTACAAGGGGAATGTGACGGTCGTCGGACGCAAGTCTGAACAGAACAGCCTTTTCGACATGAACATTGCAACGTTCGAAGACGACAAGGGCGCCTACAACCAGAAGGACGCCGAAGGCTTCATCAAGCTGAACGCGCTTCGGATGCGCATTGCTGCAACCAAAGGCCAGAAGTTCGGCAACTGATCGGAAAGATGTCGGTTGCAGCTAAGCTGCAACCGACGTTCCATCCTCAGGGTCCATAGACCCGGATGGGAAAGGCAACCACCTTCAGTGGCGCAACGCCATTTTCAAAAGACCGTCTGTATTCAAGTTTCAAGATCCCTTCCCCAGACTTCAGAGTCCGGAACTCCCAGATCTCAACGCCACCCGCACCGACCGAATAGATTCCATCAATGTTTCGGTCATATCGAGGCTCATTCTGGAGGGGACCCAATGTTCCTCCTGCAGTTGCTTCGCCTTGAGGCAACAACCAGTTATAGCCCGTACTTCGATTCGCAGGCAGGCGAAGCACGAGCGTATCGCCCATCTTCAGATTGACCTTCTGTCCATGGTCGGCTGCGACCAGTTCGACCTGATGACGTCCGTCAACGGAAGCCACGGGTACGCAGCCCTGAAGCACGGCAGCGATAAGGAGCAATAAAAGGCGAAAACGGCTCACGATTTGGCAGGCGTTGGATAGCCAAACCATCGGGTTACATGGAGGTAGTGGCGAATCGGTGTCTTGATAACGGAGATACACAGGGCGATGGAGAAAAGACACCATACTGCCGCATATTCGTTGGGATCAGTTGTCAAAATATCGGAAATCAGCGGTCCGACCAGATAATGAAAACCGACAAAGCGCCAGGAACCGTAAATGATAGGCAACCAGAAACCAACGAGGATGTACACCAACGCGTGAAGGCCCCAGCGGAATGAAATCGGATTGTCTGGGGTATCAGACAAGATTCCGTTCAGGGGCAACTGCCACGCGATATGCCAGTCACCGGAAACCGAACACACCTGGTTACCACAGAAGCCTTCAATACCCACGATGCAATGGCCAGCCCAGGCAAAGGGATACATCTTGACCAGCATGGCAACGGCTGCTGCCGCACAGATGACGTAGACAACCGTAGAAATTTTTTTCTTGACCTCTTCAGGTATGAAATACATGGCCACCATGTTCACAAAGAAGGGCTGAAAGGCAATATGGATGTAGCCGAAATACGTCAGTATCTGATTGGGGGGGGAGTCGCAGAGATTGATATAGACATAGGTGGCCGCCTGAAGCAGCTCCATGCAGGCAAAATAGGTCAGTGGAATCCAGAGTTCCTTCGATTCCCCCTTGTAGGCCACATAGGCTGCGGTTGCAAATCCCACGGTCGCCAATACGGCTGATGCTTCACCACTCCAACACACGATCGTTACCTCGTTCTTTTTGTTATGGGTTCTTTCTTTAAATCGAACGCCCTCATCCCATCCAAATCTTCAGCGATCTGAGGATTCAGACGAAATTAACGCGTGTAAAACACCGAGAAGTCTTCTTGCTTGATGCCCTCGGCATCATCAGATTGCAGCCGTTCTCTGCCCGGCAAGATCAAGGGGCATCGTTCCGGTCAGGAATCAGGTGATGCGATGCTTTTGCATGCGGTAGAGCAAGGTATCCCGCGAGATACCCAGGAGACGCGCCGCCTGGCTGCGATTTCCCTTGGTTCTCTCAAGTGCCTGAACAATCAGGTCAATTTCAACTTGCTCAAGGTTAATCCCGGATTCAGGCAACACAATCTCACGCGCCTCAGGAGACGCCGCCTTCCCGGTCAAAATCTCCGGTGGGAGATTATGTTCTTCAATTGTCTTTCCTGCCAGCAAAATACAAAGGCGTTCACAGACGTTTCGAAGTTCCCGGACATTTCCGGGCCAGGGGTAATGCAGCAATTTTTGCAGCGCGGCCTTGCTGATGGTGGCATTTGGCAGTCCGTGACTACGGGTAAACTGCTGCATGAAATGATGGATAAGAACCTGAATGTCCCCCATACGATCACGCAGGGCAGGAATCTCAAGAGGTACGACATTCAGCCGATAGTAAAGGTCACGCCTGAATTCGCCCCGATTGATGCGTTCTTGCAGATCCGCATTGGTAGCCGCAATGATTCTGACGTCGACCTTCTGAAACTGGGTTTCCCCCACCGGCTGGATTTCTCCCGATTCAAGGAACCGAAGCAACTTGGCCTGCAAGGCGATCGCCAGCGAGTCGACCTCATCGAGAAATACGGTGCCGCCATTTGCAGCCTGGAGACGTCCCAACTGGTTGGCAATGGCTCCCGTGAAAGACCCTTTCTTGTGACCGAAAAGTTCCGACTCGGCAAGCGACTCAGGCAGGGCCGCACAGTTGATCGTAATGAAAGGCTTGTTGGCTCGTGGGCTCTGTTGCTGCAGCCCATTAGCCAAGACTTCCTTACCCGTCCCGGTTTCCCCGATGATCAGGACAGGAACATCCGTGGCGGCAACCATCCTCGCGCTCCGGAGGAGGCTTTCAAAGTTCGGGGATTGGCCAATAAGGCCTTCAATGATGGACATATTCGATGAAGCTTCAGTGCGTCATGACGTGTTGCGTGAAGGGATTAAGATCAGGGAACGCCGCCATCAACGCCAAAATGATAAAGGTCACGCCGGCGGCCTGACGGGCGCGGGTCATGCTGCTGAACCGAACCATCCAGGAGGTCATCACTCCGACGCCCATCACGGCAGGAATGGTCCCCAAACCGAAAAAGAACATCGTCATGCCACTTCGAAAAACTTCACCCGTGGTCGCGGCCAACGCGAGGGCGGTATAGACAAGACCACAGGGTAACCAGCCCCAGACCATTCCGAATACAAAAGCCGTCTGGCGGGTTTCAACCGGAATCAGGCGCCGCCCATAGGGCTCGATATGACGCCAAACCAAGGCACCCAACTTCTCAATGTATGCAAAACGGGGAAACCAGCCGGCAACATGCAAACCAGCCCCCAACATCACGAGGGCTCCCAACACCTGAAGCACACGGTGACCGTGACCTTCACCAAACGGCAGGGTGAGCACGTTTTCGAGGATACCGGCGATAAAACCCGCGAGGGTGTAACTCAACACACGACCCGCGTTGTAACTCGCGACAAAGGGCAGCAGGAGTCCTTTGTTCTCTCGAATTTCACGCTTGAGGCTCAGCGTCAGCGTTCCGATAATCGATCCACACATGCCCAGACAATGCATGGCGCTGAAAAGCCCCATGAGAAATGCAACCAGGTAAGAACTGCTGAAGGCGGAGTCGAGATGATTCATGGCTCAATACACATTCATAAAGATCGGCTGAACGATCCTAACGCTAAGACGTAGATGAAGATAACGGAGTGATTTACAAGAAGTTTAGCCTGACTAGAATAGCAGATCGTCCAAGCCGCACCTAGTTGATTACTCCTTGACGCAATAGAAATAAAGCCATGGCCAGACCCGTCACTCCCGAAATTGCCGCTGACATCATCATCGAACTGGTTGATCTGCCGGATCGGCCGATTGTTCTGATCGAAAGACTCTATGAACCTCACGGTTGGGCCATTCCGGGTGGTTTCGTCGACGTAGGCGAGACGGTTGAACATGCCGCCCGACGGGAGGCTGAAGAAGAAGTGGGGCTCAAGGTTAAGTTAACCGCCCTCTTGGGTCTTTATTCCGACCCGAAACGCGATGCCAGGGGCCACACCGTGACCGCTGTTTATGTTGGTGAGGCACAGGGAACGCCTGTGGCGGCGGACGATGCCAAGGCGGCGGTCGTTGTCGATGTCCAAAATCTCCCGGCACCCCTCGCCTTTGATCACGCCAAGGTTTTAGAGGACTACCTTCGATTCAGGGCCACCGGACAGCCCACGCCACTCGGCTAGTTTGCCCTGCTAAAGGGCGACCATGTGACCGAGTTCAACGACGCGTTCCGGCGGAATATGCCAGAAACGCATGGCATTCTCGGCATTCATGGCCATGCGGATGAATAAACGTTCACGCCATGTGGACATTCCGTTGGCGTGTTGGGAAATCATGTGTTCCCGCGTCAGGAAGAAGGAGGCTGTTTCAGGCTCGACATCCAGTCCCTGGCTCTTGCAGAACAACAAGGCTTCCGGAACGTTTGGCTCCTGGTTGTAGCCGTAGTAGATTCGGACCCGGTAGATCTCCCCCCCGTAGTTGCGAACCTTCAGGCGCGATTCCAGCGGGATGAAGGGTTCATCTCGGGTTACCACCGTCAGGATGATTACCTTCTCGTGAACGACCTGATTCATCGCCATGTTATGCAGCAAAGCGAGTGGGGCACCAAAGCGACTGGCCGTCAGATAGACCGCGGTCCCCTTCACGCGAGGAAAGCCGGAATGGGCGACCTTGGACACGAGCTCCTCGATCGGCATAGCCCGGGCATTGAGGCGCTGCACCAGAAGATCCCTGCCCTTCACCCAGGTCGTGAGCAAAACAAAGATGCTTCCGCTGACCACGATCGATACCCAACCGCCCTGCCAGAGCTTTGGAAGGTTGGCGGTGAGAAAACCCAGGTCGACGGCAAGGAATCCTGTAAACAGCAGCCCCGTCAGAATCACAGGCACCCGCCAGATCCGCCGAAGGATGGCAAATCCGAGTAACGTGGTTACCACCATGCTGGCCGTGACGGAAATGCCGTAGGCCGTAGCCAATTTGCTGCTGGAACCAAACCCGATCACCAGCGCGAACGTTGCAAAGGCAAGAACCCAGTTCACCACCGGGACATAAATCTGACCGGAATGACCCAGTGAGGTATGCCTGACGGCAAGCCTTGGGAGATAGCGCATCCGGACCGCTTGTGCCGCCAGCGAAAAAGCACCGGAAATCACACCTTGAGAGGCAATGATGGTCGCAAGCGTCGCCAGAGCCAGCAAGGGGATGAAAGCCCATGACGGAGCCAGCAGGTAGAAAGGATTGCTTGCTGATGCAGGCTCCCTCAACAGCAACGCCCCCTGCCCCAGATAATTCAGCATCAACATCGGAAACACAAAGGTAAACCAGGCGATCCGTATCGGCTGAATGCCGAAATGCCCCATGTCGGCGTAAAGCGCTTCAACACCCGTGACCACCAGAATCACGGCACCGAGCACTAGCAGGGATTGGATGCGGGCCTCCATCAGAAAACGGATGCCGTAGCTCGGATCCAGCGACTTCAAAATGACAGGCGTATCGATGATGCTCGAAAGACCCAACATGGCGATAACCAGCAGCCAGCAAACCATCACCGGACTAAACAGTCCGCTGATAAAAGCCGTACCCCGCCTTTGCAACAGGAAAAGGAACAGAAGCACCACGAGCGTGATGGGCACAATCAGCACTTTGAGACCGGGAGCGCCGACCTTGAGACCTTCGAGCGCACCCATGACCGAGATAGCCGGCGCAATGACCGCGTCACCAAAGAAAAGAGAGGCGCCCATAAGACCCATGGCCAACACCAATCGCCTCATGCGCGGACGATCGTGAACGCTACGCTGGACCAGTGACAAAAGCGCCATGATTCCGCCATCGCCCTTATTGTCCGCCCGCATGATGAGCAGTGCGTATTTGACCCCGACCACGATCGCCAGCATCCAGAACACCAGCGAAAGAATCCCCATGACATGATCAGGGGTCGGGGTAATTCCTGTTTTGCCGGCAAAGACGATCCGAAGCGCATAGAGCGGGCTGGTCGCTATTTCACCGAATACGACCCCCATACTGCCGACGATGAGGGACCACTTCAGGGTGCCCTCGGCTTGACCCGAACGCCTTACTGTCGCCATCGACTTATGAGGATTCCGTGCATGGCTCCCACATGGGATTAGTTAGAATGAGGTCATTATAGCCATGCCTGCCCGCCTTGGGCGGCCAAGCGCACATCGCATCCGCGGAGAACAACATGTCCGAGCGTTCCTTTAGGCCACTCCAAATTGCCGTCCTGACGATTTCTGATACGCGAACCCTCGAAACCGATGGCTCAGGGTTGTTGCTTGAGCAAAAGATTCTGGCTGCAGGTCACCTTAAGCCGGTACGTGAAATTGTGCCGGATAACATCTACGAGATCAGAGCCATTCTGTCCGTATGGATCGCCCGTTCGGATATTGAAGCCATCATCACGACGGGAGGAACTGGGGTCACGGGCCGAGACGGCACCCCGGAAGCTGCGAGTGTCCTCTTTGATAAAACACTGGATGGCTTCGGCGAAACGTTCAGGCAACGATCCTTTGAGGAGATCGGAAGTTCAACCATTCAATCCCGGGCGCTCGCGGGGGTTGCCAATGGCACCTATATTTTTTGCCTGCCAGGATCGTCGGGCGCCTGCCGACTGGGATGGGATCAATTGATAGGCCCGCAACTCGATTTCAGGACGCGACCCTGCAACCTGGTGGAACTTATCCCGCGTCTCAGAGAGGTCTGATCGAACTACCCGCCTGTTCGGCTCATGTGACGGAGTATCACGGGTTGTTCCGTGAGATCGAAATGATGCCGTTCCGGCTTGAGGTCCATGGCTCGCCTGATGGCTTGCTTCAGCCCTTCTATCTCACCGGGTGTTTCACGAAGGACGCCCCGAAGGTCCATCGAGTGCTCATTTCCAAGACACAGAAGGAGACGACCTTCAGCAGTCACCCGGACCCGATTGCATGTTCCACAGAAGTTTTGGCTGTGCGGGGAGATAAACCCGATCTGGGTTCGGTAACCCGGAATAGCCCAGTAACGCGAGGGACCGGCCGTCACATAGGTTGACGGAATCAGCTCAAATTCGCGGGAAAGATCCCTGCGGATGGCATCACTCGGATAGAACTCTTCGCGCCGCTCGCGTCCGTCAACGTGACCGAGGGGCATCTCTTCGATGAAACTGATATCGAGTTCACGATCCAGCGCAAAACGGACGAGATCCGTAACTTCGTCGTGGTTTCGATTCCGCAACGCAACAACATTGAGCTTGATGGATGAGAAGCCGACCTCACGGGCCGCCTCAATTCCTCTAAGGACCCCGTCCAAATCTCCAACCCGGGTCAGCCGGCGAAATCGGTCCGGCTGAAGACTATCCAGACTGATGTTCAGGCGGCTGACCCCAGCTTGGCGCAAGGCAAGCGCTTGTTCTTCCAGCCGAGAACCATTCGTCGTCATGACGAGAGCATCCAAACCCTCGAGCCTGGCAATCGTTGCAGCAAGATCGGTCACCCCTTTTCTAACCAAGGGTTCCCCCCCCGTCAGGCGTATTTTCTTCACGCCCAGTTCAACAAAGGCCTGCGCGACGAGTCCCAACTCTTCCAGCGTCAGAATCTCGCTCCGCGGAAGGAACGTCATCTGCTCTGACATGCAATACACGCAGCGAAAATCGCAGCGATCCGTAATCGAGAGCCGCAGATAGCTCACCGCGCGCCCGAAGCGATCAGTCAAGCCGGTATTTTCCGGGAGGTGTGTCAGAGTGTCCTCTTGTCTAGTCATCACACTCATTTTCCCATGCCATGGGCGTAGCACCAAGAAAAACCCACTAAATTACTAAGATTAATTAAATCGCATGCCAGCTTGGCATGGCAACCGCTACAATGCCACCATGAGCGATCAGAACGACCTCTTTGAGGATTCAGGTGCGATCGCCGAGGATAACCTCGGCTTTCTTGAAGACCTTTACCAGCGCTTTCTCCGTGATCCTGATTCCGTGGATCCCAGTTGGCGCGCCAAATTTGAGGCATTCCCGGACGCCGGCTATGCAGCTGCCCTTTTGGGGGGACCCAGCCTCCCAACGATGACCATGGGGGATGCGGACCTTCGCATCAAGAAGCAAACGGCTGTTGATCGACTGATTCATCAATACCGGATGCGCGGCCACCAGGTTGCCGACAACAACCCCCTCAAGCTCGGTACCCCTCCGCGACTCAAGGATCTTGAGCCCTCCTACTATGGGCTTGGGGATCAAGATCTTGATCAGCTGTTTTATATCGATATCCTGGATTCCGACCGGCAGCTCACCCTCCGGGAAATCCTGAGCATCCTCCGTCAGACTTATTGTGAACATGTCGGCGCCGAGTACATGCACATCATTGACAGCGACATACGTCAATGGATCCAGACACGGCTAGAAAAAACCCGGAGCCGGGGTCACCGTGACCCTGAGCATCAAAAAACCATTCTCAGAGCTCTTACAGCTGCGGAAGGCATCGAGCGCTATCTTCATCACAAATATGTGGGGCAGAAGCGCTTCTCGCTGGAAGGCGCAGAAAGCCTGATCCCCCTTCTCGATGAATTGATCGAATCCGGGAGCGAAAAGGGAATTCGCGAACTGGTCATCGGCATGGCGCATCGGGGGCGGATCAATGTACTGGTCAATGTCCTTGGAAAACTCCCCGGCGCCCTCTTCGAAGAATTCGAGGGAACCGCCAAGATGATGCCCCTCGCCAGTGCGGGTGATGTCAAATACCACAGCGGCTTTTCTTCCAATATCGAAACCCGACACGGTCCGGTCCATACGGCGCTGGCCTTTAACCCCTCTCATCTTGAGATCATCGATCCTGTCGCCGAAGGATCCGTGAGAGCGCGACAGGATCGCCGCCCAGGGAACGGGGAAGAAGAAGTGATAGCGGTCCTGATTCACGGGGATGCGGCGTTCGCAGGACAAGGGGTGGTCATGGAAACCCTGAACATGTCCGAAACGCGCGCCTATACTACCGGCGGCACCATCCACATCGTCATCAACAATCAGATCGGGTTCACCACCAGCGCCCCCTTTGATGCCCGTTCAACGCTTTACTGCACGGATGTGGCGAACATGATTCAGGCCCCCGTCTTCCATGTTAATGGCGATGATCCTGAAGCCGTCCTCTTCGTTACCCGATTAGCCGTCGACTACCGCATGCGTTTCCACCGGGACGTCGTGATTGATCTGTTGTGCTACCGCCGTCACGGGCACAATGAAGCCGATGAACCTGCGGTGACGCAACCGATGATGTACGCACTGATTCGTAATCACCCGACGGTTCGTGAAATCTATGCCGAACGACTGGTCGCTGCCGGCGTGATCGAGATCGCAGAAACCGAACGTCTGGTGAATACCTACCAGGATGCACTTTCCCGAAACGACATCGTCTCTCGCCCGTTAATTGATACAACGACCCACTATCCAAAGCCGTCATGGACCCCTTTCCACGGCAATCATTGGACGTGCCCTTATGACTCGACACTCCATCAGGACGAGGCACGCCGGCTTGCAGAACTATGTCTGAGCGTCCCCGATTCGGTGGTTCTCCACCCCCGAACAAAAGCCATCCTCGAACATCGCCAGGAGATGATGCAGGGGACCCTACCCTTGGACTGGGGTTACTGCGAAACGCTGGCTTATGCATCGCTGCTTGCTCGAGGGACGCCGATTCGACTCAGCGGCCAGGATGTCGGACGAGGAACCTTCTTTCATCGTCATGCCATTCTCCATGACCAAAAGACAGGTCGCCCCTACACCCCGCTCCAGCAACTAGGGCCAGATGCAGCGGAATTTCAAATCTTTGACTCCATCCTATCGGAGGAAGGCGTCCTTGGATTTGAATACGGTTACAGCAGCTCCGCCCCGGACACCTTAGTCATCTGGGAAGCCCAGTTCGGAGATTTCGCCAACAATGCGCAGGTCGTCATTGATCAATTCATAGCCTCCGGAGAGTCCAAATGGGGGCGCCTCTGCGGGTTAACGCTCTTCTTGCCCCATGGTTACGAAGGTCAAGGGCCAGAACATTCATCGGCCCGCATTGAACGCTATCTTCAGCTATGTGCCGAAGACAACATGCAGGTCGCGGTCCCCAGCACCCCTGCTCAAATCTTTCACCTGCTGCGACGTCAAATCATCAGACCCTATCGAAAGCCTCTGATTGTGATGACACCGAAAAGTCTCTTGCGACACAAACGTGCGGTATCAAACCTTGAGGATCTCTCGCATGGACGTTTTGAGAATGTGAAAGGTGAAACCGATTCGCTTCAGAAAGAAAACGTCTCACGTGTCATCCTCTGTGCCGGCAAGGTCTACTACGACCTCTTGGATCGGCGTGAGAAGGACTATCGCATGGATCGGGCACTTGTTCGAATCGAGCAACTCTACCCTTTCCCTGAAGAGGAACTGAAAGCCGAGGTCGAACGGTTCAGTGAGGCCCGGGAATTCATCTGGTGTCAGGAAGAGCCTGAAAACCAGGGAGCCTGGCAACTCATTCGCGATGCCATCAGCCGCTGCTTGCCCAAGGGGGCAACGCTCCGTGTTGTCGCACGTCCTGTTTCCGCCGCCCCGGCGGTCGGTCAATATCACCGCCATCTGGATGAACAAAATAGCGTGGTCACTCAAGCTCTCGCCTGAACCCTTTCCTTGAAACTCTGAGTTTCGGTCGAAAGAGGACGGATCTCTTCGGGTGGGATAGACTGTCCATTGCTCTTCTGAGAGGAATAGACAGATGCGTATCGAGGTCGTGGTCCCCAACCTTCCTGAATCCGTTTCCGATGCTACGGTGGCCCGTTGGCACCACTCGGCTGGCACGTCCGTGGGGAAGAATGTCGCCTTGGTGGATCTTGAAACCGATAAGGTCGTGCTTGAGGTCCCTGCTCCGGAAAGTGGCACCGTGATCGAACTGCGGAGAAATCAGGGGGACATCGTACTCCCGGGTGATGTTCTTGCCGTAATCGAAACTGAAGCACAGGAACAGGTGTACCCCGCTCAGATTTCTTCGGACCAAGACTTCAGTCTGAAAGCCACTCCGACTGAAACCGCGGTCGCTTCCGTGAAACCGCCATTGCTCACCTCGACAGCAACCCCGCACCAGCCCGTCAGCCCTGCCGTCAGGCGACTTCTCAACGAACATCAACTGAGTGTTGCTGACATACCGGTAACCGGCCGTATTTCAAAGCAGGACGTCCTCAACGTGATCGAGCAGCGGGGGCAGGCAACATCAATTGACCAGCCCCCTGGACGGCCCGCACAAACGCCTGCCCATTCATCTGCCCCGAGCAAGCCCGGAGACCGTCGCGTACCCATGAGCCGCATTCGCTCGCGCATCGCTGAGAGGATGATCGAAGCACAACAGACGACGGCCACCCTGACCACATTCAACGAAGTCAACCTCGACAAGATTTTTCAGTTGCGCAATGAGCACCGTTCACGGTTTGAACAGGCGCACGGCGTGAAACTCGGTTTGATGTCATTCTTCATCAAGGCCTCCGTTGAGGCATTGAAGCGATTCCCGATTCTTAACGCCTCCATTGATGGAGACGATATTGTCTATCACGACTACCATGATATCGGGATAGCCGTAACCACCGAGCGTGGGTTGGTTGTGCCGGTGCTAAGGGATGTCGATCGGCTGGGCTTCGCCGACATCGAAAAAGCGATTGTCGATTTCTCGGTGCGCGGTCGGGATGGACATCTGCGCTATGAGGAATTGACGGGTGGAACATTCACCATCACGAATGGCGGCATCTTCGGATCAATGCTCTCAACACCTATTCTGAACCCACCCCAGAGCGCGATTCTCGGCATGCATGCGATCAAGGAACGCCCCGTTGTAGAAGATGGCGAGATCGTGATCCGCCCGATCATCTACCTGGCGCTCTCATACGATCATCGGATCATCGATGGCCGAGAAGCCGTGTCTTTCCTCTTTACGATCAAAGAACTTCTGGAAGATCCTTCGCGGCTCCTTCTGAATGTCTGAGACCGTTTACTCGCCTGTTTAAGGAATATGCGCCGTTCGATTCACTTTAGCGAACTTCTGATCGCCATCTGCGTCTTCTTCCTGGGTTACCCCGTCCTCGTCAGTTTTGGACTCATGGGAAAGACGATTGAGGCTGTCTTCGGTCTCGCCATCCTTCGTGCCGGACTTCGCGCAACGCCAGGCCCTCACAAGACACCTATTATTTTTTGGGTGTTACTGCCCGTGCTTTTTGCGGCGTGGGGGGGGGAAATGGTCAGCGTAGACGATCATTTCTACGCAACCGCACGAAAGCTGATCCTCATGATCTTCTTCATTCGGTTTATTTATCGAGTGGGCCGTGATGTCTTTGTCACGGATAAGGTCGACATCACGGACCGCCTCTATGGCGCGATATGTATTTACCTGCTGACGGCCGTGAGTTTTGCGGATCTTTACATGATCATTTCTGATCTGATGCCCGGTTCATTCCATTGCGGCACATCCATTTGCTCGGATGTGACCGGGGTCTTCCATGACGGCACGCATATCTATTTCAGCCTGATCACCCTGGCTACGGTGGGGTACGGGGATATCACGCCCGTCCAGCCGCTCTCCGGCATGGTGTGCGCCATAGAGGCCCTGATCGGTCAGATGTATCTCGGAATCGTCATTGCACGTCTCGTCGGACTCCACCTGCTGGAATCGGCCAACGAATAAGCCTAACGTTTTGGGTTAGAGAATGGTCAACGCCATCACAATGGCATCTTCCTGACCATTTAGGGCCGGATAGTAACCCTTCCGTATCCCGATCTCATTGAACCCCAACGAGCGGTAAAGCTTGATGGCCTTGGGATTAGAGGGGCGCACCTCAAGAAACATGGTCTCGACCTTGTACCGACGGGCTTCCTCAATGATCCGATTAAAAATCACTCGGCCATACCCTCGCCCCTGAAAGTCTGGGGACACGCAGACGTTAAGCACATGGCTCTCCCCCGCTCCGATGGTCATGATTCCATAGCCCACAACTTCCGTAGCCCTTTCGGCAATCCAGCAGTGATAACCCACCTTGAAGCACGAGCGGAAGGTCTCAAGTTCCCATGGGAACTCATACGCCTTCGTTTCAATCGCATGGATGAGAGGGATATCAGTGCGGACCATGGGTCGCACGTTGCATTCTGCGTTTTCCACAAGACTCGGGAAATGTCTGTAATAAAAATCGACTTGTGCGTCGTACACAACGGCTTTGCGAAGCCGGTCAAAACAATCCAGAAAGAAGTCCATCATACTACCCGGTCTCCGCTGCGATACGACGCGCCAGCTTCAGATCTTCCCATGCCCTGCGTTTTTCTGTCTGTGACCTCAGGAGGTAGGCAGGATGATAGGTCACCACCACAGGAATCCCCTCATAGTCGTGGATGGTCCCTCTGAGTTTTCCGATGGGTGTCTGTGTCTTCAGAAGATTTTGCGCTGCGATTCGTCCTACTGCGACAATGATTTTTGGCGCAACCATTCTGACCTGCTCGACCAGAAAAGGTTCGCAGGCCTCAGACTCCTGAGGAGACGGATCACGGTTTTTAGGCGGGCGGCACTTGAGAATGTTGGCGATAAAGACCTCCTCCCTTTCAAGTCCCAGCGCCCGAATCATCTCATCGAGCAACTGGCCGGCACGTCCAACAAAAGGCTCGCCGCGGAGGTCTTCCTGTTCGCCAGGGGCTTCTCCAATGAAAAGCCAGTCTGCATCAGCGCGTCCCACACCGAAAACCGTTTGCGTCCGCGTTTCATGGAGGGCACAGCGGCTACAGGTAGCCACCGCCTGCCTAAGAGCGGCCCAATCCCCACTGGCCGGACAGGACGCAGACATTGGAACTTCACCTGATGCAACGGCTTCAGCGCGGGGCACGTACTCCTGAATGCCCATCACGGAGAGATAGGGATCCTGCGAGTCGTGCCCCTTCATATCGCTCAGACGTCGGATGCGGCTTGTGGATGCATCCGGGCCTGAGGAACCCTCAATTTATTCACCGCATTGAGGTATGCCTTTGCAGAAGCCAGAACGATGTCCGTGTCAGCGCCCAGTCCGTTGACAATCCGGCCGCCTTTTTCAAGACGGACCGTCACTTCGCCCTGGGCATCGGTCCCGGTCGTAATGTTATTGACGGAATACAGCTGCAAATGTGCCTGGGTGTTGAGAACCGCTTCGATGGCCTTGAAGGTCGCATCAACGACTCCGCCACCCGTTGCCGTAGCCTTCAATTCGTCCTGATCGACCCGAATTGTCACCTGCGCGGATGGGAGTTCACCGGTTTCACTCAAGGCCTTCAGTGACAAAAGCTTGATGCCTTCCTCTGCTGATGCATCTCCGGCATCTGTGATCAAGGCTTGAAGATCTTCGTCAAAAATTTCGTGCTTTTTGTCAGCAAGATCTTTGAAGCGTGCAAACGCCTCGTTCAACTCGGTTTCAGATGGGAATTCAATCCCCAATTCAGCCATCCGCGTTTTAAAGGCATTACGGCCCGAATGCTTGCCAAGAACCATTCGATTAGCACTCCAGCCCACATCCTCCGCACACATGATCTCGTAGGTCTCACGATGCTTGAGAACGCCATCTTGATGGATCCCGGATTCATGGGCAAAGGCGTTCGCACCCACAATCGCCTTGTTGGGTTGAACAGGAAAACCCGTAATGTTCGAGACGAGTTTCGAACACGCCACGATCTCGCGAGTATCGATGTCGACATGACACGGGAAGATGTCCTTTCGGGTCTTGACCGCCATGACCACTTCTTCAAGCGCTGCGTTGCCCGCTCGCTCGCCCAAACCATTGATAGTGCACTCGACCTGTCGTGCGCCGTTAATGACGGCAGACAGGGAATTGGCGACGGCCAGACCTAGATCGTTATGGCAATGAACAGAAAAAACGGCCTTGTCGGCATTCGGGATGCGCTCCCTCAGACGTCGGATGGTACGGCCGAATACTTCAGGCATGCTGTAACCGACGGTATCCGGAATATTGAGCGTTGTTGCTCCCGCATCAATGACGGCTTCAAGAATACGGCACAGGAAGTCCTCTTCGGAACGACCGGCATCCTCAGGTGAAAACTCAACACTATCCGTGTACTGACGGGCACGCTTAACGGCCTTCACAGCATGTTCGATGACCTGCTCCGGCGACATCCGGAGCTTGAGCTGCATATGAATCGGCGAGGTGGCGATAAAGGTGTGGATACGGGACCGTTCAGCATCCTTGAGAGCCTCACCTGCCTGATCAATGTCACGATCAAGGGCCCGAGCGAGACCGCACACGACGCTATCCTTGATGGTCCTTGCAACGGCCTGGACCCCTTCAAAGTCACCCGGGCTTGCCGCAGGAAAGCCCGCTTCGATGACATCGACACGCATGCGCTCCAGCGCCTTGGCGATCCGCACTTTTTCATCGCGGGTCATGGAGGCACCCGGACTTTGTTCGCCGTCACGGAGAGTGGTATCAAAAATGATGAGTTTGTCGCTCATGAATCAATTCTCGTCGTTGCTTCGACTGCAGCCCTAATGGGTTCTGGCAGCGCTATTGTTTGGACCCATTCCGTCACTCAAATGACTTGAACAATGTGTGCCCTACCCCTCACCTTCACTATAGGTATCGTTCCACTCCGCTTCAAGTCAGAGCCCTAGGATCTGCGCTCTGATCGCATGCGTCTCCGGCGAACCAGCGTCAGCAGGGGGCCGGAAATCGCGTAGAGGGTAAAAATGCCGAACAGCACCAGCGGCGTGTCGATGTATAGAAGGGCGAAAAGTAGCATGACCAGAATGGCCCACAGAAAGGATACCCGGCCATGCAGGTCAATATCCTTGAAACTGTAGAAGCGAAAATTGCTGACCATTAACAGCCCTGTAGCGATCGAAAGTCCGAAACCCACATAGTGGGTTTGCTCCAAGGGGATTTCGTACTTAACGGTAACCCAGATAAATCCGGCAAGAATGGCAGCGGCGGCCGGACTTGGCAGCCCCTGGAAATAGCGTTTGTCCTGCGTTCCAAGCTGCGTATTGAAGCGCGCCAGACGGAGTGCTGCGCCTGCTGCATGCACAAAGGCGGCGACCCATCCTGCCTTTCCAAGCAGGGATAAAGACCAGGCATACATGACGAGCGCAGGCGCAGCCCCGAAGGAAATCATATCGGCCATGCTGTCATATTCGGCGCCAAACGCGCTTTGCGTATTGGTGAGCCGTGCCACGCGACCATCCAGCCCATCAAGAACCATGGCAATAAAGATTGCAATCGCGGCAACCTCGAACTGCTCGTTCATGGCTGCTGTGATGGCGTAAAAGCCCGAAAAAAGGGCGGCTGTGGTGAACAGATTCGGGAGCAGGTAAATACCCCTGCGCCTGTTCTTCTTGGGTACGTTGGTTTCCATCACGTCTTATTCGCGCTGCCGAGTCCAGTCATTATCCTGAAGGATTCTAATCGACATATCCAGCCACCTTTAAGGCAACTGGAAATCCCTGTCTACAAAAAGCAAAGGGTGGGACCAGCCCACCCTTTGCACGCAGAGGCTGTATGCCGATCAGTTCTTTGACTTATCGACAATCTTGTTAGCCTTGATCCAAGGCATCATGTCGCGAAGACGCGCACCAACCTCTTCGATCTGGTGTTCGCGACCCAGTCGGCGCTTAGCCTTGAGGGTTGCTGCACCCGCCTGATTTTCAAGAATGAATTCCCGAGCGAACTCGCCGTTCTGGATTTCCTTCAGGATCTGAGCCATTTCGTACTTGGTCTCTTCCGTGATCACGCGAGGACCACGCGTCAGATCACCGTACTCTGCCGTGTTGGAGATGGAGTAACGCATGTTGGCGATACCACCTTCGTACATCAAGTCCACGATGAGCTTGAGTTCATGGAGACATTCGAAGTACGCCATTTCCGGTGCATAACCGGCTTCCACCAAGGTTTCGAAACCAGCCTGTACCAGCGCCGTTGCGCCACCGCAAAGAACGGCCTGTTCGCCGAAAAGATCGGTTTCAGTTTCCTCACGGAAATTGGTTTCGATGATGCCGGCGCGACCACCACCATTGGCAGAAGCGTATGAAAGTGCAATCTGCTTGGCCTTGCCGCTCGCATCCTGATAGACAGCGATCAGGCTAGGTACACCACCACCCTGAGTGTAGGTGGAACGAACCAGATGGCCAGGTCCCTTAGGAGCGATCATGATCACGTCGAGATCCTTGCGCGGCAGGATCTGTTCGTAATGAACGTTGAAGCCGTGAGCGAATGCGAGTGCTGCACCCTGCTTGATGTTCGGTTCGATCACTTCGCTATAGAGGCGTGCCTGATGTTCATCGGGCGCCAGAATCATGACCACATCAGCAGACTTGACTGCGTCTTCGATAGCAGCCACTTCGAGGCCTGCCTTCTGTGCCTTGACTGCAGATTCAGAACCCGGGCGCAATGCGACGACAACGGAGACACCTGAATCCTTCAGGTTGTTCGCGTGAGCGTGGCCCTGTGAACCGTAGCCCACGATGGCAACCTTCTTGCCACGAATGATCGAAAGGTCCGCGTCTTTGTCGTAATAAACGTGCATTTTGATTCCTCAGTTAAAAGGGATATTCGGTTGAATTAAGGGGATCAGGCTGAAAGACCCCGGTCACCCCGAAGGATGCCGGTGGTTCCGGAACGGACGACTTCGATGATGGGTTCATCACCGAGTGCTCGAAGAACGGCGTCAAGCTTGCTCTTCTCCCCGGTCACTTCAATCACGTAGCTGGAGGGCGTCACATCGAGAATGCGCCCTCTGAAAATATCGCATAGGCGCACGACTTCATCGCGCATGCTGCCGTGTGTACGCACCTTGACCAGCATCAGTTCACGCTCGATATGCTCGGACTCCGAGATATCGATGAGCCGCACAACATCGACCAGCTTGTTTAGCTGTTTCGTGATTTGCTCGACCACTTCGTCACTGCCCCACGTTACGATGGTCATCCGCGATATGGATGCGTCTTCGGTCGGAGCAACCGTCAGCGTTTCGATGTTATAGCCGCGTGCTGAAAAAAGCCCGGCAACCCGAGAGAGCGCACCGGCTTCATTTTCGATCAGAATCGAGATGATATGACGCTTCATGAGAGCTCCCGATCTACGCTGACTCCGGGTGCCATCCGCATCTCGTTATGCGCCTTGCCGGCCTCAATCATGGGGTAGACGTTTTCGGATGGGTCCGTCAGGAAATCCAAGAAGACCGTCCGATCTTTCATCTTGAAGGCTTCTTCCAAAGCGCCACGAACATCTTCGGGCTTTGAAATTCTGAGGCCGACATGACCATAGGATTCCGCCAACTTCACAAAGTCCGGGATCGTTTCCAGATAGGATTGGGAATAGCGGCTTTCATAGAGGAACTCCTGCCACTGGCGGACCATGCCCATGTAACCATTATTCAGATTCACGATCTTGATACCGGTACGGTACTGCAGTGCGGTGGCCAGTTCCTGGATACACATCTGGATGCTGGCCTCACCCGTCACACAGGCCACATCCGCCTCAGGATTACCGAGCTTCACGCCAACGGCCGCCGGAAGACCGAATCCCATGGTTCCAAGCCCACCGGAGTTGATCCAGCGCCGTGGCTTGTCAAACCGATAAAACTGAGCCGCCCACATTTGGTGCTGGCCAACATCGGAGGTCACAAAGGCATCGCCACGCGTGACTTCCCACAACTGCTCCACAACATACTGCGGCTTGATTCTGTCGCTCGTGCGATCAAATGAGAGACATTCGACTTGCCTCCATTTCTCGATCTGCACCCACCAATCCTTCAAGGCTTCGCGATCGATGGAGAAATCAGGCTGGCCAATGAGCTCCATCATTTCCTTAAGAACGGGCCCAACATCCCCTACGATCGGAACATCTACCCGTACCGTCTTGGAGATCGAGGCAGGATCAACATCGATGTGGATAATTTTTGCATCCGGACAGAACTGCGCGAGCTTGCCCGTGACCCGGTCATCAAATCGGGCGCCAATGGCCAGCAGCACGTCACATCCGTGCATGGCCATATTGGCCTCATAGGTTCCGTGCATGCCCAGCATGCCGACAAACTGGCGGTCAGTGGCCGGATAGGCTCCAAGCCCCATCAGGGTATTAGTAATGGGATACCCAAGGGCCCGCGTCAATGCCACCAACTCGTCAGCCGCATTGCCGAGAACTACGCCGCCGCCGCTGTAGATCATGGGCTTGCGAGCGGTTGCAAGGAGGTCTACCGCCTTCTTGATCTGCCAGCGATGCCCCTTGACTTGCGGGTTGTAGCTACGGATCGATACCGATTCAGGATAGTGGTACGGAATTTTGATGTTCGGGTCGGTAATATCCTTCGGGATGTCCACCACAACCGGGCCCGGACGGCCAGTGGTCGCAATGTAGAACGCCTTCTTGATGGTCTCAGCCAGTTGCGACAGATCACTGACAAGGAAATTGTGTTTCACGCATGGGCGGGTAATGCCGATGGTGTCACATTCCTGGAATGCATCACTGCCGATTACCGGCGTAGGGACCTGACCGGTCAGGACAACCAAGGGGATGGAATCCATGTACGCCGTGGCGATTCCGGTCACGGCATTAGTCGCGCCGGGCCCCGAGGTCACTAGTACCACGCCGGGCTTGCCCGTCGAACGCGCGTAGCCGTCTGCAGCATGGGTCGCCCCCTGCTCGTGGCGCACCAAGATATGACGGACGTCATCCTGCTTGAACAGGGCGTCGTAAATATGAAGAACCGATCCGCCAGGATAGCCGAAGATGTACTCTACACCCTCATCCTTCAGACACTGGACAACGATTTCAGCGCCGCTAAGCTCCACGCTTTCTCACCTAAAAGTACCGGAAGGGTCGACCACAAGATGCAGTCCAACCGGAGAAAAAAAGACTGACTAAATTACTCGCCATAAGCCTCAGCGTCAAGCCAGTAGCCACCGGCTCACAGGCATCCGGGAGGCTTTGGAAGTCCGGCTGCAAGACAGGCATTCCTTACAGGACTCCCTTCAAACAGTAGATTCAGGTACTGAGAAGCACCCTTCTCGGGGCCCAGAGCCAACTGCACGGCCTTGATGAACATCCGATTATTCGGCAGATGATGATACTGGGCATGGTATCCCCGAATAAAACGCAGTATTTCAAAATGTCGCTCATCAAGAACGATCGATGTTCGGCCGACCAAAACCTGGGCGATGTCCTCGGACCACAATCGTGAGTCCAGGAGAAATCCGTCATCCGTCGTTGGAGGAAAAATCACCGCACTCCCCTGTCCCGATTCGCGTTGCCGATTATTTACCAGGACAGAACCTGAGAATTGGCGACGGTCAAAGCAACCAGCTCGGCATAGCTCACAGAACGGGCACCTTGCATCTCGTCATGCAACCCCCGACTGAAGAGAACCTCTACGCCCGCCGGCAACCCGTTCAAAAGTTCCTCTTCCGGGAATAATTCCATGAGAACAACACGGTCCCCCGAATAGGCATACGGCTTGAGCTTTTCCAGTCCAGAACGTGAAAAAACAAGATGCAACATCGTAGATCTAATCCCCAATAATCCAGGCATGTCGACGAAGACACGATGAAATATCCGATGGCTTCAATATGGTGACGGGCATCGGAATATTTTCTTCGGACACAGAGAAGGCTTCGAGGGACTCTCGGTCTGCAAACAGTTCCTCAACCCCATAAAAATCGAGAGATGCCATCATGCCAGAAAGTGCCGGCGCGATATCAGCCGCAAGGAATCGAACCCCCTCCCCCAGGAAAAGCAGACTTACTCTGACATCGAAGGCTGCGAAGGTCAGAATTTCGGAGAGAACTTCTGTGGCAACCTGCTCCCTGGATGGATCCGCACGAACGACAAAAAGAACCTCAGGCTTCATCGCTGGGGACCCCAAATGTCAGGCACCGATCCGCCTTCAAAGAGGCATCAACCCAGAGCGCCAAGCCACCGATGGTAAACGCCTCATGAGGGGATTGATCAGGCATCCGCTGATCCAGCGCCTGTGAGCACAGCACGAGATCAAAACCACCCTGCTGAGCCGCATCGGCCCACCGGCCTGCCGAATCCCCAAAGCCGAGTGCCACCGCCTCATGATAGAAGAAGACCCTAAGCACCCGGTGGCCCTGATCATTGACCGCTCTGATAAACTCCAAGGCCATATTCGGAACCCTTGGGCATCCGCCAGACTGGCAAACCTTGATGGCGAAATTCATGGCGTGCTTGAACCTTCGGGCGCGAGGCCCCATATAGTGGTCATTACGATTTTTCCGCGTCTCACCTGAATGTTCCGATCCAGAACTCTCACTGCGGTCATCCTTGTCCTGTTCGAGATATTCATCTTGCAGGGGTCGGTGCGCGCGGCCATGCCAAACATCGAGCTTCCCGAAATCGGCGATCCCACGAGCACGCTGATGACCAATATCCAGGAGCAGGAACTGGGAGCCGCATTCTACCGGAGCCTGCATGGGCAGCTAAAAATCTCGACCGACCCGGAGATCAGAGAATACATCCAGTCACTGGGGAATCGGCTGACCATCAACAGCGACAACCCTTCTCAGCCTTATACCTTCTTCGTCGTCATGGAGCGCGTCATTAATGCCTTTGCCGGTCCAGGTGGCTACATCGGCGTGAATTCCGGCCTGATTCTTTTGACGGAGCAAGAAAGCGAATTAGCCTCCGTCATGGCTCACGAAATCTCCCACGTGACGCAAAGGCATCTCTTCCAGACATTCCAGGCCATGAGCAAAATGGCCATTCCTATGGCCATCGGAACCCTTTTGTTGGCCGTGCTAGGCGCCAAGGCTGGGGGAAATGGCGCCATGGCAGGCATTATGGCCGGTCAGGGTTTGGGAACCCAGTACCAGATCAACTTCACCCGAGACAACGAGGCCGAGGCCGATCGAGTCGGGATGCAGGTGATGTCGAAATCAGAGTTTGACCCACGCTGCATGCCCGAGTTTTTTGAACGCATGCAACAGAGCACCCGCTTTGCAGGATCAAAGATTCCGGAATTCCTGCTCACGCACCCCGTCACCACGTCACGTATCGCCGATACCCGCGACCGCGCCGAACGGTTTCCCTATCGACAATATCCGGACTCCATGGCTTATCAGATCATGAAAGCCAAGCTTCGTGTCATCGATTCCCCGAATCCCAAGACGGCCCTCGAATATTTCAGAAATCACGAGAATCGGGGGACTCAGGTGCAGCAGGACATTGCGGAATACGGCATTGCTCTCGTCCAATCCAGGACCAAGGAGACGCATGCAGCCAAGGTAACGCTCCAGAAACTGGTTCAGCGTTATCCGAATCAGCCGCAATTCATGAATGCATTGGCTGAAACCGAGATGGATGCCAAGAATTTCGCGGCTGCCACGCAAGCCTATGAATTGGGACTCAAGCGTTTTCCCGAAAACAGTGCAATGACGCTGAATTACGCACGCGCGTTACTGAACACCCAGCAGTTTGCAAAAACCCGTCAAATCCTTCACGACTACCTCAAATACCACACGCCGGACCCGGATGTGTATGAGCTTTTGGCTGAAACCTACAGCAAACTCGGGGATGAAGCGGAATATCACCGCTACTATGCAGAAGGCTATTACCTCCTCGGAGAAACTCAAGAGGCCTTGGTTCAACTCCAGCTTGCAAAGGAGACCGCCGGAGGCAATTACTACCTCACTTCGATCATTGATGAACGGATGGAAAAGATCCGCAATGAACAGCGTGAAAACAAAGAGAAGGAAAAGGATTCACCCTTCTAAGGCGTCCTAGGTCCGGACCAGGTCAATGCCTCTTTCACGTTCGCCATCGAGGCGCAACTCGCGCTTTAGAATTTTCCCGGCCGCATTGCGAGGCAAGGCGGGCAGAATAATGAACCGCTTGGGGACCTGATGTCTTCCCAAAAGCGCTCGGGATCTTTCTCTCAGGCCTTTTTCATCAAGGCTCGCCCCCTCATCCAACGCAAGATAAGCCACCGGTACTTCACCATGCAGCTTGTCAGGCTCGCCGATCACAGCCACCTCCCGAATGCCCTCAATGCCGTAAAGGACCTCCTCGACCATACGCGGATAAACATTCATCCCGTTCACGATGATCAGGTCCTTCTTGCGATCAACGATACTGAAGTAGCCATCCACATCACGGGTTCCAAGGTCACCGGTATAGAGCCAACCGTCGCGGATGACCTCCTCCGTAGCCATGGGCTGACCCCAGTAGCCTTTCATCACGTTCGCTCCGCGAACGGCAATTTCACCAACCTCCCCAACAGGGCACTCACGCCCATCGGATGCGACGATCTTCATTTCGACCCCCGGTACCGGGAGGCCAACCGTTCCTGATTTCTGCAATCCCCCAATCGGGTTGACACAGGTCACCGGCGAGCATTCGGTAGGTCCATCACCTTCGTAGACTTTTACATTGAACTTGTCTTCGAAAGCCCGCATCACTGAAACGGGCATTGCCGCTCCCCCTGATACCGCAAAGCGAACACTTGCAAACCGCGTGACTCTCGCCTCAGGCAACCTCAACAGAACGGAATACATGCTGGGCACACCCAAAAAGATGGTTGCCGCATGCTTCTCTACGGCCAGACTCACCGCATCCGGCTCAAATCGATGCAGGGGAATCAGTGCAGAGCCATTGGTCAGCGGGGTCAACAATCCCACGGTTGCTGCAAAGGCATGGAACATCGGAAGGACGACCAGAACCCGATCCAGACCGGACCGCCAACACATCGCCTCATGAACGCTCTGAGTATTGGCGGCGAGATTGGCATGCGTCAGCATGGCACCCTTCGGAAACCCCGTAGTCCCGGAGGTATAGAGGATGGCCACCAGATCCTCTGTGGGATTGAAGAAGAGATCCGATTCGCCTTCTTCAGATAAAAGAAGCTCAGTGAGGTTTTCAATCGGACTTGCGGTCTCGCGCAAGGCGATCACAAAGGGGGGAACCGGGAGCAGAGGCAGCGCGTCTTGCAGGCGTTCGCGAAGACTTTCCTGAGTAAGGATACCCGTCACGCCGGCATCCTTGAGAACGTGGAGAATCTCGGGGGTATGGATCAGGAGATTGAGAGGGACAACCACCGCCCCCGCACGGACAATCCCAAGATAGAGAACCGCGAATTCGGCCCCATTCTGGGCATAAAGTGCAACCCGGTCGCCCTTCCGCACGCCCCTATCCCGGAGAGATGCAGCAACACGGCGAGACAGGGTCGCCACATCCGCGTGCGTCAGACAGGCATCGTCCGTAATGACCGCGGGATGATCGTGGAATTCACGGCTCGCACGATCAATTTTCCCCAGCAATGGGGATGTAGATTCGCCCCGCACGGAAGATGCCTCAGCCAGCGTTAGTTGATGATGTTATGACCACGACCACGCATGCAGTTGATGTAAGCACGCTTGTACTGATCATCAGCGCTAATACCTGTCGTTGCTCCGCCACCGATGCCCCCCGCGGCCGCACCCACGGCGGCGCCTGCACCGGGATTGCCCGCTACGGCTCCAATGGCAGCGCCTGCAGCTGCGCCCAAAAGCCCGCCGACGGCGACACCCTTGGCCGCTTCTGTCCCTGTCTGTCCGGCCTGAGAGGCCAATTGGCGACATTCCTCCGTATCCCGCCCGAGATTGGCGGCATTTCGATCATTCGAGGGGTCAGCCACCGGCTGCCAGTTTGAATAGCTCGCACAGCCCGCAACTAAGGGGAAGAGGATCAACAGCTTCACTAAACGCATATGCATTCTCCCAAATCAAACAGACACTAACCCAGAAGGGCTTCACCTTGAGCAAGACGCGGGAGCGTTCCGCTAATGCCCATGGCATAACTCATCGCGATTTTTTTTGCAGGCTTGAGGCGCTCGGCAAGTCCCAGCCCCAGATTCCTAAGAACGCGCACCGGGCCACTGGAATTACCGAAGGCCCTGTAGAAAGCGTCCATGACCGTCATCATGAGAAGGTTGTTCTTGCGTCGCATCCGCTCATAACGACCGAGTACCGACTCAGAACCAATATCTTCACCGGCCTTGTGGGCACCGATGAGGACTTCCGCAAGTGCTGCCGCATCAAGTAGCCCGATATTGACGCCCTGCCCGGCCAGGGGATGAATCATGTGGGCTGCATCCCCAATCAAGGCGACTCCTGTCTTGATATAACGGAGCGCATGCTGTCGACGCAGCGGAAAACTCCCTCGCGCCGTAATCTTGGTAATTTCGCCAAGGCAAGCTGGGAACGTAGCTTCAAGCGCAGCGAGCAATTGGTCGTCGGACAGCGTCTTGAGCCTCGCCACTTCTTCAGGCGTGTTGTACCAAACCAGCGAGGCGTGGGGTCCATCAAGAGGCAGGAGTGCCTGAGGGCCCTGCGGCGTGAACCGTTGCCAAGTGATGTCCTGCTGCCCGGAGGCAGTATCAACGGTCAGCACCAAGGCATGCTGCTCATAATCCCAGCCACTGACCCCCATGCCTGCAGACTGACGGACCTTAGAGAATCCGCCATCTGCTGCCACCAGCAGTCGGCCATTCAGGGTTCGGCCATCTTCCAGCGTGACCGTGGACCCCTGAGCGTTGTAACGCACGGACTGCGTCTTGACCCCAGTAATGAGGTCTACGTTGCTGAATTCTTTGGCCCGATCAAGAACTGAAAGTTGGATAATCCGGTTTTCAACGATGTGGCCGAGGACGGGTTCGTTGATCTCATCACTGCAAAACTCGACATCGCCTCCATCTTCCCAAACGCGCATTCGACGATAGGGACAAAGTCGGCGCTGGGCGATCCCAGACCAAGCGCCCACCGTCTTGAGAATATTTGCAGAAGCCACACTCACAGCAGAAACCCGAAGATCATGAGGCTGATCGGCTTCAAATGCCGGGGGGGGATTTTCCTCGAGAAGCCCCACGCGAAGGTGGCTGCCACCTAGAGCACAAGCCAAGGTCGCACCGACCATGCCTCCGCCAACTATGAGCACATCGTATTCCTGATTCATTTCGCGCCTCGGGTGGGAATTGGGATCATTATCCCCCACGTACGTGTGGGAATTCCACCACCGTTCCGAGCTATGGAAGTTCGCGAGTCGCGTAATCGAATTATTCCTCTTCAGATTCGGTCATGTTCGTCGCAAGAAGACCTGCGAATGCCGATAGGAACCCATTCATCACGAGCCAGAAGGGAAGCATCTCGAGTCCAAAAAACTTTGCACCGGTAATGATCGACCACAGCATCGCCATCAACGCGGTCAGGACCGTGCTGATCCCTCCGACCAGCAATCCATGAAGAAAGCCGTGATGTCCGGCCATTCTTGCAGCCATAAAACCAGGAATCATGCAGGTAGCCAATCCAAGGAGCTGATTGATCCCATACAATAAGCCCTGATAATCCCCGGTTGCTGCCGATTCACCTACCAACTGGGGCAAAAGGACCACATGAATGAAGTAGAGGGTCAGAAAAAGCCCAATACCCTTAACAATGGCTGGCCCGTAAAGGTTAATCATGAGTATTCTCTCTATCGCCGTTAATATGAGTGCGAGCCACAGGGCCCCCCGTGACACTCACTCCGGGTGAGACACCTGCTCTTGCAGAATAGTTTCCATTCCATTTTTGCGACTGTGCATCACTTTTCATGCTGAAAACTCTCGTTTATCGCCTGAGCCTTGGTTCCGCCCGTCACCCCTGGTGGGTTCTCTCCGGAGCCTTATTGATTTCACTCGCTGCCATCCTTGCTGCGACACACCTGCCGGTTTACACATCAAGGCAGGCCTTGTTGCCACAGAACACGGAGGTTGCGCACCGACTGAACCAGTATCTCGACACCTTCGGTGCTTCCTCGGACCTGGTGGTGATCCTTGAGAATGCTCCGCGCGAAGATCTGGAATCCTTTGCCCATGAACTGGCAGTCAAGCTAAGAAGTCTCCCTGAAATTGCGCAAGCCACAGATCGCATCGACACGAGCTTCTTGCACGACCATCTTTACCTCTTGCTGCCAGAAGATCAGCTTGATCAGCTCGAAAAAGCGCTTCAGGCCGGATCCACGATCAAAGGAGCGTCCCTTGAATCCTTGATGGCGCTGGCCTCATCAAGCAATGCGGGGGCCGATTCTGATACCCCGGATATTCAAGCGGCATTGACCGGTATGAAAGCGGCGGATGCGTTTCTTCAGGAATGGCAACGCTGGCTGAACAACCCGCCCTCAAGCGCAGATATCAATTTCGAAGAAATCCTCAAAGCCATTGGCGCTGAGCAACTGGGCAAAGGGTATTTCACCTCGCACGATGGCCGAATGCTTTTGGTTTTCGTTCATGCCAAGGCCAAGGGGGAAGACTTTGAGACGCTGGCGCCTCTGAATGAAAAAGTTCAGAAGGCAGCCGGAGAACTTGCCCATGACTTTGAAGCAAAAGGCCTGAAGGCCCCGAATGTCGTTCTGACCGGATTGCCTGCGATCGCCTACGAGGAGTACATCGATATCGAACGGGATATCAAGATGGTCATCTGGACCGCTGCGGGATTGATCGGCGCACTCATTTTCCTCGTCGTCAGAAGTGTTCCGTGGGCGCTTGCGATTTTCATCCCGATGGGTCTGGGTGCACTTTGGAGTCTTGGCTTCGCCTATTTGACCGTGGGCCATCTCACCATCATCACATCGAGCTTCCTCGCCATCCTTTTTGGCCTCGGCGCGGACTATGGCATTTTCACGACCTCACAAATTGCCGAAGCCAGGCGTTCAGGATTACCGCTTTTGGACGCGATCGGCACTGGGATACGCGATTCCTTTCCAGCCGTCATAACCGCCGGTGGCGCATCCCTCTTCATCTTTGGAACGCTGGCAACGGTCGAATTCCCGGGATTTGCAGAACTCGGCATCATCGCTGCAGGTGGTGTTCTTCTGATCCTCATCAGCACATGGGTCGTTCAGCCCGCCGTCTATGCCCTCTTCCCTCCTAAAATGAAGGCGAAGAAGGTAAAAAAGGTTGACGCCACGTCACCGACACTCCCCAGGAGTGTCGCGCTTGCCCTGGTGCTGATCGCGTCCGGCGGAGCCATTTTCGGCATCCATGCCGGTCTGGACATGGAATTTGATTACGACGTCTTGTCTTTGCTCCCCAAAGACTCCAAAGCCGCCGAATATCAACGAAAGCTGGTCACAGAGACAGATTATCAGTCCGAAATCATCATCTTCACGGCCAAGACGTTAGAAGATATTCGGAGAATCACAGAAGGCGCTCAGCAGCTCCCCACGATAGCCAAAGTGCAGTCCATCAGCAGTTTCTTCCCAGCCGATGGATCTGAACGCATCGAGCAGGCGCATCGTCTGGGATCGCTCGCCGCAAGACCTGTCCTACGTCAGCATCTCCTGACACTGAGCAATCAGGGCCTTGATGAACCCACGTTCTTCAAGATTCGTCAGAGCCTTCGTTTGGCCATTGAAAAACTTGAGGACTACGAAGAACAGGCGTTTAGTTCGGGCAACAAGGAGCTGGTCAGCCGCATAGAGGCGCTCCACAAGGACATGAATGACATCCTCATTCGCCTGGAAGAAGAGCCAGATTCAGGTCGCGCACGCTCAGAGGCTTTCCTCAGAGCACTTATCGCTTCAGCCACTCATGGCCTCGAGACCGTTTCAAGATGGCAAAAAACCACCCCGCTGTCACCTTCGGATCTGCCCGATGGAATAAGAGAGCGGTTTGTTGCGCCCGATGGCACCCTGGCTGCCTACGCCTACCCTGCAAAAAGTGTCTATGACCCGAACAACCTCGATGATCTGATGAAGGAGGTGTACTCCGTTTCTCCCGATGCAACCGGCTTCCCCTCAACGCATCAGGTCTTCTCCAAGGCCGTAGTCAGTAGTTTCAGCCATGGAACCAAAGCCGCCATCCTCGTCTGTCTGGCTTGGCTATGCTTCGTCATTCGGTCCCCTAAAGGCATATTGATGGCAGCTCTGCCGCTTGTAATTGGCGGAGGATGGATGCTTGGCGTGATGAAAGTCGCTGGGCTGCACTACAATTACGCCAATATCATCGCTTTGCCACTCGTGATTGCGTTGGCGGTCGATTATGGCGTCTGGCTCAGTCATCGTTGGATGGCCCTTGAGGGTCGGGATCCGGTCGGCATTGCACTGGATGCAGGCCGCGTCATTCTGCTCGCAGCCGGAACGGAACTCGCGGGACTTGGCGCCATCACATTGGCAAGCTACCGAGGCGTTTCGGGACTGGGTATTGATATCACCATAGGTCTCCTGAGTTGTCTCGCATCCACGCTGTTCATCGCACCCGCTATCGGACTGATCCTTGTTACCCGTCGGAAAAAATAAATCGCAATGAGCTTTCAATCTGTTCGAAATATCCTCCTGATCATCGGAATCGTCTTTTCAGGCGCAACGATTGCGGCTTCCTCAACGGTTGTCGTCTGCTACCCGGGTGGCCCCGTGAGCGAAGACGATGCCAATAAGGCGATGTCTGCAATGCTCAGTGTGGTGGAACGGGTTGGAGGATGGCCTGCCAATACCTTCAGCAGCAGCTTCTCTTCGGATGTCGAGGGTTGCAAGAAACTTCTGAACGAAAATAATCCCGCATTCGCGATTACCTCACTGGGCATCTTTTTGGAGCAGCGTGACAGCCTTCACCTTGAACCCGTCGTCCAACCCAAGATGCGCGGAGAAACGACAGAGCAGTTTCATCTTGTGGCGATAAAGGGACGCTTTGCTTCACTCGATGACCTCAAGGGCAAAACGATCGGCGGGACGGTTTTCGAGGAAGCAGGCTTTATCCGCAAAATTGTGTTCGCCGGGAAAATCAATCCAGAACAAGACTTTCAGCTTAAAGCCAGCAAACAAGCTATCCGTGCTTTGCGCGCTCTGGACAAGGGTGAACTGGATGCGGTACTGCTCAATGGACAGCAATTCGCTGCACTCGGGTCGCTTCCTTTGACTCATGAACTGGACTCGGTCTTCACCTCGGCGCCCTTGCCATTGATGGGGCTCGTGGCCAATCAGGAGTCCAGCACCAGCGACGAGCGCGCACGGTTTGCAAAGTCCCTTGCAAACCTCTGCAAGGACCCTGATGGGATGAAATTGTGCGGTCTGTTTGCCATAGACGCCTTTGTCCCCGCTTCGCCTGCCGCAATTAATCCCATGATTAGCCTCTGGAACAAGAGTCATTGATGATGCACATGAGTTACCGGGTCAGCTTGCTTCTGACCCTGACCCTTCTCTCCGCCTGTAGTGCCCTTCCCAATCGCATCGTTGCCCTTGTAGGGCATGGGAATTGCGCAGACATCACAGAAGAAAAGCTACTGTCCGAATCTTCATCGCTTGGTCCATCTACATCAACGGAGGATCTCCAGTGTGCGATGAATTTGGCGCGGAAATCCACGACGCCTGCCTTCATCCGATCTTCACGATCTTCGGAAATTGCCCTGCATCTGGCTGAAAGACTTCCTACAGGACCTGACCGGGAAGCTCTCGCCGCCGAAGGCGTGAAACTTGCCGAACGAGCCCTGTCAAATGGCGGCAAGGAGGATGCGGCTGTTCACTATTATCTGGCTGCCAACTTGGGCCTCGCCATCAACAACCACCCTGTGCAGGCGGCTGAGAACCTACATCGCCTGGAAGATGAATTGACGACAGCCGCCCGACTCTCGAAAGCCGTTGATCAAGGGGGGCCGTTGCGTCTGCTCGGAATGCTGTACCTGAAAGCCCCTCCCTGGCCGACCGGCATCGGTGACGGGGACAAGGCTCTGTCTTACCTTAAGGAAGCCGTTGACCACTACGGTCAGCATCCACTTAATCACTTGTTTTATGCGGAAGCCTTATTCGAGGTGGATGAGAAAACCACAGAGGCTCAGGCAGAAATACAAAGAGGCCAAACCATTCTGGCCAAGGGCCCCTGGGGCTATAACCGGGTGATCTGGGACAAAGAATTCGCCGAAGTCATCCTCGAAATCACCAAAGCTGCGCACTAACTCTCCCGAACACCAACAACATGCCCGAAACCATATCCCCTTTGACAGACGATCGGTTAACCCAAGCGCAGGACGCAGCCCTTCGTTACCTTCTCTCGCAACAAAAGACAGGAGGAGATTTCGAGGGGGAAATGGTCTGGTGCACCATGATCCTCGCACAGGCTGTCATTGTGCGAACGATCGTCGGCCAACCCTACTCGCAGGCGGATCGCGAGAAGATCATCAAACATTTCGAGGTCACACAGGCCAAAGACGGATCTTGGGGCATGCACCCGGAATCGCCTGGCTATGTTTTTTTCACGACCCTTGCGTATGTTGCACTCCGACTCATCGATGTTGCGCCGGATCACCCGGTCGCATCGAGGGCACGAAACTGGTTACACCAGCAACCTACTGGAGTAGAGGGCATCCCGACCTGGGGAAAGTTTTGGCTCGCGATACTTGGCCTCTATGAGTACAAGGGTCTGAATGCCATTCCTCCTGAACTGTTTCTGCTGCCCGAATGGCTCCCATTCCATCCAAGGCGCTTCTATTGCCACACCCGTCTGATTTATCTTGGACTGGCCTACATTTGTGGAAAGCGTTTCGTAGCCAATCTCCCTGAGCCCTTAGTTTCAGCACTCCGTTCTGAACTGTATACGACGCCTTACAATCAGATCCCCTTCTCGAAGCTGCGACATGCACTGGCCAAGTCTGATGTATATGTCCCGATCACTCCGGTGCTGCGGCTGATCTACGATGGGCTGGCTATTTTTGAACGCTGGCACAGCAAGAAGACTCGTGAGAAGGCGCTCTCTGTGTGTCTTGATCGCATCCTTTTTGAGCAGAAGACCACATGCTATCAGGGCATTTCACCGGTCAATGGGCTTCTCAATACGCTGGCAATTTTTGTCGCCGACTCAAAGCATCCCGAACTTGAACCGAGCATCCAGGGCGTTGAGGCTTGGCGATGGGAGGACGAAAATGAGGGACTCCGATATGTTGGCGCGCGTTCAAATACTTGGGATACGGGATTTGTCCTGCAGGCAGTATCGAATATCAGGTCACCGGATGAATCCACCGTTGACGCCATGGGAAAAGCAATTGCATTTTTGTCCAGAGCACAGCTCTGTGATGAGGCACCTGGATACGAAAACTACTGGCGCGACCCCGCGACCGGAGGATGGTGCTTTTCCGATGGCGAACATCGATGGCCGGTAAGCGACTGTACGGCCGAGGCGATCAGCGGAATCATTACCATCCAGACGGGCCCCTCGTACCACAACCTCCCGAAGTTTGACCCCAATCGACTGCGTGAGGGCATCCTCTTCATTCTTTCCAGACAAAACAAGGATGGGGGTTTTGGCACCTACGAGCAGCGCCGTGCCGGCAAGCTGCTGGAACTGATCAATCCCTCTGAAATGTTCGGTCAATGCATGACGGAACTCTCCTATATTGAGTGTACGGCTTCAGCATTGGATGCCATCTGCCACTTTCGGCATTTGGATCCGGATTTTGAGCCTGTCCGGCTTGAAGAGGCATCCCAGCGCGCCATTCGCTTGTTGAAGAGCCAACAGCAGGCAGATGGCTCCTGGCAGGGTTTCTGGGGCATCAATTACACCTATGCAACTTTCCACGCCGTAAGAGCTCTCCGATCCTCAGGAACGAGCGCTGATGACCCCTTGATGCAGAAGGCAGCGGCATTTCTTCTCGCTCACCAGAGGGACGATGGTGGATGGAGCGAGCATTACACGAGCTGCCTGGAAGAGCGCTACATCGAGCATCCTGAAACACAGGTGGTCATGACGAGTTGGGCGTTACTGGCGCTGATGGATATTCTGCCTTCAGATCATCCAGCCATCGCAAATGGAATGGTGTGGCTTCTGAAGCAACAGCAAACGGATGGCAGCTGGCCCATGCAAGCCGTTAATGGTGTGTTTTTTGGTGCGGCCATGCTGGACTACCGTCTGTACCATACATATTTCCCCGTCTGGGCTTTGACGCGGTATAATCACAACATTCAAAGGGTTTAATGTTGTTGCTTGGCAACGATTGTTGCTTTTTTGTGGCACAATAGCTTCGAAACGAGGGGATTCCCCTCATCCGAAGCCCTTCAACCTTCGCTACTTCAATCTTTGATGGGTCCAACCAGATTGATGATGGAAAATAACGCGAATATTCCCGTGGACGTTGACGTCCTTATCGCTGGTGGTGGTGTTGCCGGTTCCGCTGCTGCGGCCGCACTCGCGCCGCTCGGCCTCAAGATTCTGATCATCGAACCAAAGTCCTCACACGGACGCCGCCTCGCCGGGGAACTCATTCACCCGCCTGGGATTGATGGCCTAAAGCACTTGGGTTTGCTGGATGATAAGCCTGAACTGGGCTCCATCATCCGTGGATTCTCTATCTTCCCCTTCAATGAGGGAAAAGAGTACGAAGACAACGTTGTCTTGCCGTATGGCGAAGTCGAAGGCCTCGATCATGGCGGCATGGCCATTGAACACCAAGCCTTGAAGGATCATCTCCTCGACAAGGTAAAGAAAGTCGATGGCGTTGACGTGTGGATGGGGCCAAGAGTCACGGCCATTACTGCTGAGGGCGATGGAAAGACTGCTTTTGCCGTGGTGTCCACGGAAAACGGAGATGTCCGCGTAAACGCCAAGCTAATTATTGGCGCAGATGGAGGTATGTCTCAGGTTCGCAAGTTGACTGGGATTTCCCACGAAACTCACCGCTACTCTGGCATGTTGGGCGTGGAAGTCGATGATCGACACCTGCCGACCCGCGAGCATGGCAATATTTTCCTAAATCCGCTCGGCATTTCCTATGCCTACAGCGTTTCAAAGGGACGTGCACGCGTCATGCTTGAAGTGCTGAGAGGCGATGACTCGAAAGAGTCCGTGCGTGAACACCTCAAATCTTTCCCTAAGGCATTCCGGGAAGACATCGAAGCTGCCATGGCGCGAGACAAGCCGTTGGCAGCCGCAAATTATCGGATTGTCCCGAAAAGCAGCGTGAAGATGAACGTGGCCCTTTTGGGGGATGCACGTGGTTGCTGTCATCCGCTAACCGCCTCCGGCATTACAACCGCCGTCAAGGACGCGTTGAGCCTCCGTGATGCCCTTATCAAGCACGACCTGAATGTCGAGAAAGCGTTGCGTGATTACGCCATTGCGGCAGGTCGCGTACAGCTCACCCGCAGAACTCTTTCTGAGGAATTGCGCGAGGCTTTCCTGTCTCATACTCCTGAGTCCGTATTGCTCAACCGCTGTATCTTCGAATACTGGAAGAGCAATCCAAAGGGACGCTCCCATTCCCTCGCATTGCTCTCAACCATGGATAGCAGCATCGTTTCCATGGGCATGCAGTTCGTGGTCGTGGTATTCCAAGCGTTCCGACTCCTGCCCAGCGAACTGCGCCGTGGTGCCGGATACGGATGGTTCAGGTCCATTTTGAAACTGGCCCAGAAGAGCCTGAGCATTCCTCAGACTGCTCTGCAGCACTGGATTCGGGAACAGAGCGCGCTCGCGAAATAACCCAGAGGTTTCAGCCTCGATAAAACCCATGCTGTGCATGGGTTTTTTTATTGAGCTCGACGAGGCATCGTCGGTCAAGTAACCCGCTATCCCCCGCAGGGATTCAACATCATGCACAAGATCGGCCGCCCTACCTACCCAAGTTCGACTACACAGCGTGCAGAAGTCCTGCGTCCGTTGAATCGCGCAGCCATCATCCTCGGAGTCCTTGTCAGCCTCATTCATCCCGCGCAGGCAGAAGACGTTCCGAACCCTACCAGCATTCAAATCATCAAGAACCAGTGGGAAACCACGTTCTACGCCACGCCGGAAGATCAACAGCTGGCACTGCTCAAGCCATTGAGCCTCCAGGCGGAAAGCTTGATTCAACAATTCCCTCAGCGGGCCGAACCTTTGATCGTTGCCGCACTGATCCAATGCTCCTTGGCTGCCAATGAGGGAGGATTCAGCGCGCTAGGCCACGTCAAAAAAGCGCGATCCTTCGTTGAAAGAGCGCTGGCTATCGATCCTTTGGCCATGGACGGAAGTGCTTACGTGATCCTTGGCAATCTCTATTACAGGCTGCCCGGCTGGCCCATTTCATTCGGTGACAATGAGATTGCGAAAAGCTATCTGGAAACTGCCGTCAGGCTCTTCCCCAATGGGCTGGACAGCAACTATTTCTACGGGGACTTCCTTCTGGACGAAGGCGAACCCGGGGAAGCACTCCCATTTCTAGAAAGAGCGGATCTTGCCGCGATAAGACCGGACTCAAGGCTTTCTGACCTGAAACTCAAAGAGGAACTCAAGGTATCCCTTGCCAACGCCCGTGGAGGCAAGGGGGTGGCCCAAGGTTTTTACAACCAGTTCCTTACCTCGATCACCAAATAAAACATTCCCCATGAGCGTCAATTTGATCATTCTGGCTACTCTGGGACTCCTCCTTGGATGGGTCTGGTTTTTCTATATGTCGCAACGGTTGGCGATCTCCAAGATCATACTTCCTCCAACCCCAGATCATTACCCCTCGATGACCGTGATTCGCCCTATCAAAGACGTCGATAGCGGACTTCGGGAAAACGTGATCGCAGGATTTGAAGATGCTTATTCTGGCCCGGTCCAAACAATTTTTGTCTTTGATGATGATCTCGACCCTGCAGTCTCGATTGTGAGAGCGGTCATCCGTGAGCGCCTTGAGCTTGGATTACCTGCTGAAGCTGAAATCCTTTTTTCAGGCCAACCACCTCGCAACCGCACCGGCAAACTCAATGCCATGATCAAAGCCATGGAAAAGGCAAACCATAGCTTGATTGCTTTCGTGGACTCAGATATCCGCCAGTCGCCTGGGGACCTTGAACGCCTGGCGGCAACACTCCTCTCCGATGAAGGCGCTGGTGCATCCTTTCCCACAGTGGTCTCAAATGCCCCTTTGCATACCCTTGGCGACACGGGCTATGCCGTCATGGTCAATGGACTATATGAACCCTCTGCCCTTGCGACCGCTCAGCGTAATGGCGGAACGTTACCCTTCATCATGGGGCACATGATGGTCCTTCGAAGAGAGGCCATCGTTGCGATTGGCGGGCTCGAAACTGCTGAAGGCCAATTGGTCGACGACATGTACCTTGGTCGGCGTATGGTTGAGGAAGGTTATCGGAATCTATTGGCTCCGAAGCCCGTATCCATCATTCAGCAGGATTGCACCTTTGTTGATTTCGTCGGGATCTTGATCCGATGGATCGCTTTCTCCATCACCGGCCTTCCCTTCTGGACAACCAAACTTCCCCACGCCCTGACGGGAATTGCGCTTTGGTCAGGCATCCTTGCGTTTGGTTATGGCGCTATTATCGGAAATCCGGGGATATTGCTGCTGGGGCTGCTTACGGCGCTGTCTGTTCCCCTCACCATCAACAGCCTTCACTATCGAATGTCGGGTCAGCCTATTCCCTGGCTGTACTCCTGGAGCTCCATGATCATCTGGCTGGCGGCACCATTGATCTATCTTCAGATCTGGATCCGACGCGAAGTCAATTGGCGTGGCCGCCGTTACCGCCTCAACCTCAATTCTCGGCTGAGCTGATCAATTACTCCCCCTCGTCACCTTCGATACGGATGGCTTGGGTGGGACAATAACGCTGAGCAGCTCTGGCCTTGGGTAAGAGGTCAGAATCCGGACGATCATTCAAAACGGTCAACTGCCCTTCTGCATCCACTCTGAAGAGTTCAGGCGCTTCTCCCATGCAGGTTGCATGGCCCTTGCAAAGGTCCATGTCCACAACAATCCTTGCACCTTGCGAGGCTTCATCCTTTATTTCCTTTGAACCATTTGTGGGTTCCTGGCCAAGGGCCTCCTGGGTCGTCTTCCTTCTCCTGTAGCGAACTTTGCAAGGGGATGCTGGCTCTACCACCATCTTCGTATAGTCGTCGCGATAGGTGTCAGCTTCTGAGACCAGTTCAAACTCATAACGGCGAAGCAGGATGCAGAAGATCGCCTTGATCTGGAAGAGTGCGAACGCGTTCCCCGAACACTTGTGACGTCCACCACCAAACGCTTGCCAGGCATAAAGGTTCTTGTCCTCCTGGCGCTCTGTAGAATATCGATCAGGGTCAAACTGTTCCGGATTGGGGAACAAAGACGCAATTCGATGAGTGATTGCAGGCGCAGCACAAACAAACTTGCCCGCCGGGATGGTGGTATCCCCGATCGTGAAATCCTCCAATACCTTGCGCATCAGAATAATCAGAGGCGGATGTAGACGAAGAACTTCCTTAAGAACACTTTCTAGATTCGGAATCTGACGCAAGGACTCAAACGTGACGTCCCCGTCCTTCCCAAACAACTGATCCAGTTCTTCTACCACCTTCGCCATCCATTCAGGATGCCTTAGAAGTTCGATCAGGACCCACGCCGTCGTTCCTGAACTTGTGTGGTGTCCAGCAAAAATGGTCGCTATCAGCATCCCCGTAATTTCATGAGGGGTGAGTTTCGTGCCATCTTCATAGGCGGCATCAATCAGAGTCTGGAAAACGTTAGGACTTTCGGAGCGCTCCTTGGAGCGGCGTTCCATGATTTCAGTCACTAAAGCCTGAAGCCTGACCCGTGCCTTATCCCTGCGTCTGAAGACCGGCAAAGGCAGGTTTGGGAAGACATAGGCGATTGGCTGGATACCACGTTCTAGGTCGTGGTAAATCTCAGCAAATTCTTTATTCAGTTCGTGCCTGAACTCAGGCCCCAGCAGACAATGGCTGGAGGTGTAGATGGTTAGCTCTTTCGTAAACTCCAGAAGATCCAGTTCCCCCTCTTCTCCCCACTTGGAGATCAGCCCTTCTACTTCCTCAACGATGAGATCCGAGTAAGTCCGCATCGGCTTATCGCGCAAGGCCGGCATCAGCATCTGTAGCTGTTGATTCTTACGTTTGATCGGCGCATCAAACACGACCCCATGACCAAAGATGGGAGTCATGATCTTGTACGCGGCGCCCTGATCTAGCACCTCATCAGCAGCGCGGTAGAAAGCCTCAGAGGCCTTGTCACCTGTCAGGAGCACCATGTCCTGGTGAAACATCTTAAATTCCGCGATGTCACCCAATTTCTCCCGAAGTCGCATCATGAATTCATGTGGATTCTTACCAAATTCTAGAATGTGCCCCACAAAAGGCTTAGCACCTCCGAGAACAGGTGGAAACTTTTGGCTAGGTGAAGAGTTTTTGGAATCTGTCATGGAAATGCTTGGGATAAGGTGTAACGCTGACATTTTGAAAGGAATGTCCCATCATAGCGCAACAAAGGTTGAATTCCCTCTGCTCCGCCCTCACTATCAATCATGGTTGCGAAGGTCTACAATCGTGACTGCTTTGGGGGTGACATGGCTTCGACGTGGATCGCAAAACCCAAGGTGCATGCCGAGGT